>CAMONF010000132.1 GCA_946620335.1 uncultured Clostridia bacterium | reverse complement strand
TTCCCAGTTTTCAAAGAAAACTGGGAAAAGGAACCGTCCCTGATTCCCACTTTTTCACACGCAGGGGGGTGGATCACTCCAGGTCGAAATCTTCCTCGTCGAGCAGCTCATCGAAGGCATCAGCAGCGAGGTCGTACTCGTCGTCGTCCTCGATGTTCTCGATATCCGGATCTTCCTCATCGCCATTGTCGATGTAGCGGTAGATGAGAACACCGGCCTCATCCTCTGGTTCGTCAATAGGAAGCAGAGCGATATACTGCTTGCCGCCGGCGGGATAGATGGCGACGATGTCGCATTCCAGCTCGGAGCCGTCGTCCATGGTCAGGGTAACGGAACCCAGATCCTCGCCGAGATCAGTATCATCGTTGTAGTTTTCGAAATCAGCCATGTCAGGTGACCTCCTTTGTATTTGATTTGTACCAGTTCCTACAGGTCTCACGGTCCATCAGCCGCTCCGGCCGTCGAAGGGGAGAGGGCAGAAGGCGAATGCCTGACCGGTTCTTAAACAGCATAGCATAATCAAGGAGCAAAAACAATATTTCAGGTGAAATCCTGCCGGAAATAGAGTATACTATGCGTATGTATGTCTAAGATTGGGAGCAGCTGCCTGTCAGTTTGTTTTGTGACTTTATGAGAGGAATTTGAATGAATCAGCTATTCACGGTATTAAAAGGCAATCCTCTGAGCATGGGTGCGAGCGTATGTAAGGACGGAGTCAATTTCGGTGTCCGTGTTCCCGAGAACAGGGAGGCATTCCTCGTCCTGACGGATCCGTCCGGCGAAGAGATTCTCCAGGAGATCCCACTTCCCGTGAAGGAGCGCGTGGGAGAGGTCAGCGCGGTCCTGGTGAGCGGCCGCGGCATCGCAAAATGCGGTTATTATTTTGTCATAGGCGGCAAAAAGGTCGATGACCCCTACGCCCGCCGGGTCAACGGGCCGGTGAGCCGGATCGCGCCGGACAAGTATGACTGGGAGGGCGTCACCTCACCGGAGATACCGGTGAACGACCTCATTATCTACAAGCTCCACGTGCGGGGCTTCACCAAAGGCGCCCGCAGCGGCGTCAAGGCCAAGGGCACCTTCCGGGGCATCGTGGAAAAGATTCCCTATCTGAAGGACCTCGGTATAAACGCCATTGAACTCATGCCCGCCTACGAGTGGGACGAGAAGCTGGACATGCCGCCGTTCGCCAGGATCACCGCGGGTGACCTCAAGAACTATTGGGGCTACGCCGAGGAGAACAGGTATTACGCCCCCAAGGAGAAGTTCGCCCACAGCGCCGACTCTGTCCGGGAAATGAAGGACATGGTCAAGGCCCTCCACCGCGCCGGCATCCTCTGCATCATGGAATTCTATATTCCGGCGGAGGCGGACACCTACGCCATTCTCCAGGCAGTCCGCTACTGGAAGATGATGTATCACATCGACGGTTTTCATTTTGCAGGCGAAGGCGTGCCATACACGCCCATCACCCACGACCCGCTCCTGGCCAGGACCCTCCTCTTCTTCGAGGGCGTGGACGAGCGGAACCTGCCGGAGGCCTACTCCCTGGCCGCCCGCCATCTGATCGAGTACAATAACGACTTTGAGTATACCGGCCGCTGCTTCCTCAAGGGCGACGCGGGCCTCATCAGCCGCTTTGTGAGCGCTGTCCGGAAGAATCCGGCCAGCTACGGCACCGTGAACTATATGGCCAATGTCAACGGCTTCACCCTCATGGACGCGGTCAGCTACAATGAAAAGCACAATGAGGAGAACGGTTAGAACAACTGCGACGGGACGGACAGCAACTTCAGCTGGAACTGCGGCGAAGAGGGTCCGACCCGGCGGAAGCTGATCCTGGAGCTCCGGACCAAGCAGGTCAAGAATGCCCTGGCCTACGTCCTTCTGGCGGAGAGCATTCCCCTGATCTACGCGGGAGACGAGTTCGGCAACAGCCAGGAGGGCAACAACAACCCCTACGCCTCGGACGATCCCCTGGGCTGGGTCGACTGGACTGCCTTCCGGAAAAATGAAAGCATTTTCCGTTTCTGCCGCGACCTGATTGCTTTCCGCAAGGCCCATCCGATCCTCCATCCGGCGAAGGCTCTCCGGGGCACGGACTACCGGTCCTTTGGCTTCCCGGACGTCTCCATCCACTGCGACCGCGCCTGGTACTTCCCCTATGACGAGAAGGCAAGGTCCGTCGCCCTCATGTACTGCGGCAACTATGAGCGGAAGGCGGACGGGTCCTATGATGATCTCATTTATGTGGCCTACAACGCCTACTGGGAGAAGCAGGTCTTTGGCCTTCCTGTCCTGCGGGCCGGCAAACACTGGGAGGCTGTCCTCTCCTCTGATCCGGACCTCTGGCGTATTTTTGACGAGGAGCCTGCTCCAATCGAGCGGGAGGAGGCGACGGCTGCGCTGCCGGTGCCCGAAGGAGCTTTCGCGGGCACAGCGGTCACGAGGCCTTCTGCCCTGAATCCCAAAAAGCCGGCGGCGACTCTGCCGGCTGAACCAAATCGAAGAAAATCCTGCATGGTTCCCCCGCGCTGCACAGCGGTGTTGGTGGCTGTGCCGGACGGAGAGAAAAGAGTATGAGCGATAAGATAGAAAAACTGAGAGAATGGGGCTGCGACGTCGAGGATGCCAGGAAGCGCCTTCTGGAGGACGATGGGTTCTACAGGACCTGCCTGGACATTTTTACCGGCGACGAGAGCTTTGAAAAGCTTGACGCCTCCATGGATAATCAGTATTATAAGGAGGCCTTTGAAGCGGCCCATACTCTGAAGGGAGTTTCCGGAAATCTTGGACTGACACCCCTTTATGAGGCGCTGTGCCTGCTGGTGGAGGCACTCCGGGGCGACCGCTGTAAGGAAGCCGAACAGTACTATGTCCAGGTGCGTCTGGCCCGGGATACATTTTTTAAGATCATGGGTGAGGAGTCTTGAACAGACGGAAGACCGATTATTATGATTACAACCTGGTAGCCGTGATCCTGCTGCTGGTCTCCTTCGGCCTGGTCATGCTCTACAGCACCAGCTCCTATGTGGCGGAGGTAAAATACGGCGACGATATGTACCTCTTTGTCCACCAGGCAGTCATCTCGGCTGCCGCTGTGGCGCTGGCCCTGGGTCTGTCCCTTCTGGACTACCACATTTTGTGGTACCTGAGCATACCGCTTTACGCAGGGGCTATGATCCTGATGGGGCTTGTCATGAGCCCGCTGGGGGTCACCCGGAACGGAGCGAGACGCTGGCTGAGGCTCTTTATCGAGTTCCAACCCTCGGAGGTGGCCAAGATTGCAGCCATTGTCTGTGTGCCCGTCATCATTATCATGATGGGAAAACAGTTCAAGGGCTGGAAGGGGTGTGTGCCGCCGCTGGTCGCCGGATTGCTGCTGGGACTGGGCGCCTACGCCTTCACCGATAACCTGTCGACGGGCATCATCATCATCGCCATCGCCTGCGTCATCGTTTTCGTGGCGCACCCGGAGACGAGGCCCTTCCTGATCATTGCGGCGGTCGGAGCGGTGCTGCTGGTCCTTTTGGTCTGGTTCCTGTGGAACTACGCGGATGCGGACGGTTCCTTCCGAATCCGGCGGGTCCTGGTATGGCGGGACCCGGAAGCCTATCCGGACTCCGGCGGTTATCAGATCATGCAGGCCCTCTATGCCATCGGCAGCGGCGGACTCTTCGGCAAGGGACTGGGCAACAGTACCCAGAAGCTGGGGTCTCTCCCGGAGGCCCAGAACGACATGATCTTCTCCATCATATGCGAGGAGCTGGGTATTTTCGGAGGACTGATCGTCATCATACTGTTCATTTTCCTCCTCTACCGCCTCTTCTTCATAGCCCAGAACGCGCCGGACCTCTTCGGCTCCTTGATGGTGACGGGAATTTTTGCCCATATTTCCCTTCAGGTCATCCTGAACATCTGCGTCGTGCTGAACCTGATTCCGACCACTGGCGTCACCCTGCCTTTCATCAGCTACGGAGGCACATCGGTGGCCTTCCTCATGGTGGAGATGGCCATTGCCCTTTCGGTCTCCCGGCGGATCCGCTTCAAGCGGAACCAGCAGGATCTCTGGGGCGAGGTCAATGATTTCGCCTGAGGGCAGCGGCTTTTACAATGTGATAGCTTTGACGGGCGCCCGGCAGGCGAGTGTGCCTGCATTTCCCGGAAACGGGAGGGCAGCCCGAATGAATAATAGAAAAGAGAGAGAACAATGGATAATCAGACTGTAAAGATCGACCCGAGAAACAAAGTAAAGACAAGATTTGCCCCCAGCCCCACAGGCAGAATGCATGTGGGCAATCTCCGTACCGCCCTTTATTCCTTCCTGATCGCCAGGCACGCGGGGGGCAGCTTTATGCTCCGCATCGAGGATACGGACCAGGAGCGCTTTGTTGAGGGCGCTCTGGACATCATTTACAGGACGTTGGCCTATGCGGGTCTGTCCTTCGACGAAGGTCCGGACAAGGACGGCGGTGTCGGCCCCTATGTCCAGTCCGACCGCTGCCGCATGGGCATCTACCAGAAGTACG
>CAMONF010000131.1 GCA_946620335.1 uncultured Clostridia bacterium | reverse complement strand
TGTGTTTCGCGTATATTGGGGTTAACACCTGCCTGCCGGGTATTCACAGCTACGCGTGAGTTGGCGGAAAACGAAAATCAGGGATGGTTGGAATCAGGGACGGTTCCTTTTCCAGTTTACTGGAAAAGGACCCGTCCCTGATTCCAACCATCCCTGATTTTCGTTTTCCGCCAACTCACGCGTAGCTGTGAATACCCGGCAGGAAGGTGTTAACGCCGATATACGTGAAGAGCACACAGATAAATCCGATTACCGCAAAGATAGCCGCAGCCTTCCCGTTCCATCCTCTTCTAATCCTCAGATGGAGATAGACAGCATAAATGATCCAGGTAACCAGAGACCAGGTCTCCTTGGGATCCCAGGACCAGTAGGACCCCCAGGCCCTCTCAGCCCAGATAGCGCCTGTCAGGATCGTGAAGGTGAGGAACAGAAGCCCCAGGGCCACAGACCGATAACCGATCAGATCAAGCTTCTCCCTGGAAGGAACATGCCGATCCAAAAAGCTCTGGTCCTTCATGTATTCCCGCATCAGGAAAATGATACCAAGGACAAAGGATACGCCGAAACCGCCATAGGCGATGATGGCCGTGGACACATGGAAGCCCAGCCAGTTGCTGCGCAGGGCCGGCATGAGCTCATGAACGTCCTTGCTCTGCATGGCCGCATAGCCAATGATGAGGAAAATCACGGGCGCCGCAAAGGTCCCCAGGACGTTGAACTTATACCGGAGCACGAACACCAGGCTGACCAGGCAGATGCCCCAGGCGAAGCTGGTGGCGAACTCATACTGGTTGGTGAGCGGCAGACGGCCGGCGCCAATCCCTCGCACGATCAGGGCGACCGTGTGCAGAGCGAAACCGACGCTCTGGAGAATCACCGCGATTTTTGCGAGCTGCTCCTTCCTGGCCGCCACAAAGACAAAGTAGATGACCATGGAGGCAAAGTAGAGAAGCATCGTGATTGTGAAGAGAACGTTCTCGATCTGGAGGAAGCTTTCATTGACCATAGATAAACCCTCATATATAAAAATGTAAAATGAAACCAAAGCCAATTTGAACCGAGAAGGATACCGCAGGAATATTAAAGTCAGTAATAGAATTCTTGGGGTCAAAGGCTGACCGGCGTTTTCCGGTTCTACTGACATTTGCCGACGAAAGAATCATTCTCTGTCTGCAAATTCAACGCTGGTTTTAATTGCAACCACCAAAACAGTAGTGACCAGGAGATTATGTCCTATGAATTCCGCCCCATGATGTCCATGTCTCATCGGCTCGTCTCAGCGGAACTTCTCAGCCGTCTCCTGGAAATGCTCGGCAAAGAGGACGCCGCCCTTGCGGCTGGCGCCATGCACCGTCCATGTGCCGTCCGCCTCCTCGCAGGCCCACATCCTGGCTTCCTGCAGATAGAAGGCCAGGATCAGACCGATCATGACGACCAGGCCGCCGATCAGGGCAAGGAAAGTGAATCGATCCCTCTTGACCTGGATCAGGGTATAATTCCGCGCATTGTCGAAGGTCACCTTGTAGTCGTCGATGGTGAGCTCCTCTGTCTCGAGGAGCGCGTTCATGCCCAGGATCTGGTTCCTGTAGTAGACCGAGTAGAGATAAGCCGGATTTTTCAGAGCTGAGGAAGCCGTCATCGGCCCATCCTCTCCCATCACATAGTCAGGATAAAATGCGTTCAGGTAAATGACCAGTTCCGGCATATCGGATACCGCCACATAATCACCTGCATAAATGACGTCGTCCTGCAGTGGTTCACCACTCTTGGTGATATGGATGTCCGCAGCCCATCCGGTGGAGTTCTGGTAGAACCGCATGCCGAAGATGGAGGCAGGATTGTTGACGCTTATCTCAGCGCTCTCAGAGGCGCCGTCGGATGGCCGCCGGACTGTGATCCCGGCTGTATACTGCTCTACCGTGTCATCCTCCCTGAGTCCCACGTCAAAGGAGTCGATGGTCAGCAGGCAGCCGGTATCTCCGACGGGGAGCACATCTCCCGGAAGTCCGTACACCGTATACTCTTCCTTCGTCGCCTGGCCAAGTCCGAACCCGAGGATCAGAAGCAGGATGCCCAGGTGGCAGACCCAGGCGCCCCAGAGGCCGGCCCTGTTCTTGACTGAGAACTTATATCTGCCTGCCTCCCGGTCTTGCGCTTCCGACGCGCCGGCGAGGCTTTTTCGATCGCCGGTCATAGTCTTCCTGAAACCCATGGCTTTCAGGAATCCATCCGCATCCCGAATTCCCGATACAGTCACTTCCCCGTTCTTATCCACGGAAGCAGCGGGGTCCGCCTCCCGTTTCATCATCCGAAGGATCGAAGGGATCCGAATCAGGTTGCAGAGGAGGAGGTTCAGGCAGAGGAAGGCGCTTAGGGCAATGAACCACCCGCTGTGAAAGAGGTCATCCAGCTGCAGGGCCATGATGGCACCGGCCAGCCTCTCTCCGTATTGACTGGCATAAGCTTCATAGCTCTGGCCCTGGGTGATCACACTGCCCACAGAGCAGGCGGCCGCCAGGACCAGCAGAAGGCCGATGGCGAACTGCATGGAGCTGATGAATTTCCAGATTTTCTTCACTGTATTCATACCGATTGGTTTCCGTTCCTTATGAAAACAGGAGGGGGAGTCCTGCTCCCCCTCCTGTCTGAATCTTAGTCTTAGCCGTATCCTGGAGAATATTACGCGAAGTAGGTCATGCCGCTTTCAATCAGCTCCTCCGACCT
>CAMONF010000130.1 GCA_946620335.1 uncultured Clostridia bacterium | reverse complement strand
CCGGACCATGTCCTGAAGGCCAGACTCATCTACCGGTCCCAGATCGAAGATATCGCCATCCCCCTGCGGATGAACGTAAGACCCGGGAAGGACGGCTCCCGCCTGACGGTTTATCTGGAGAAGGACGCCCTGCCGGGTATCAAGCCGGTCTACTGGGATCTGGAGGTCACGGTCAGCCTGATCGGTTGCGATGTCAGCACACGCCTCGACCTGTCAGACAAGAAGCTCCACCGGCTGCTGAGGCTGCTTAATATTCAGCTGAAGCTCGGGGACGGCAATATCGTCTTCCCCTATGTGGGCGGAAAAAAAGCCCTGGCTTTCTGTGTACGTCCGATTACCCAGTACGACAACATGAGGACCCGGGTCAAGGAACTGGCAGCCAAGGTGATCAGCAAGGTATTTCGGTCGCAGCTGGACAGGCGGAACATTCTCCTCATTTACGAGAAGTTCTCCGCCACAGCCCAGGACAACAGCTACTACTTCTTCAAGTACTGCATGGACGAGCTGACGCCTGAGGAAAATGAGAACATTTTCTACGTCATAGACAAAAAGTCAGAGGACTACCCCAAGGTCGCCATGTACGGCAAGCACGTGCTGCCTTTCATGAGCTTCCGTCATATGCTCTGCATGCTGGCGGCCAGGTTCGTCATCTCCACGGACACCAAGTCCCATCTTTACGTCTGGCGTTCCAAGCCCAGCTTCGTCTACGACACCGCCCGTCGTCGGAATAATCAGGTCTTCCTCCAGCACGGCGTGACGGCCCTCAAGCGGGTCCACAACCTCTTCGGCAAGTCGGGCTCCAGCCCCATGAGCTTCTTCGTGACCACCTCCCAGGTGGAGCAGGATATCGTCGTGGGCAATTTCGGCTATGCCCGGACGGAGGCTCCCATTCTGGGCTTCACCCGCTGGGACGTCCTGACCGACAAGTCGGATCCCGGCAACAAGTCGATCCTCCTCATGCCCACCTGGCGGGCCTGGCTGGAGGATTCGGATGATGAGACCTTCGTGAAGAGCGATTATTACAAGCATTACACGAGCCTCCTGCTCAGCGAGCGGCTCAAGGATATGCTCGAAAAGTACGACGCCCGGATCGTGCTCTGCCTCCATCCCAAGTTCGCCGACCACCTGGACACCTTCCGGGACAAGCTGGGCGACAGGATCACCATGTCCTCCTCCAAAGAGGTCCCGGTCAACGAGCAGATCATGCGGTGCTCGGCCCTGATCACGGACTATTCCAGCGTCTGCTGGGATACCCTGTACTTAAGGAAGCCGGTCATTTTCTACCAGTTCGACTACGACCGGTACATGGAGGCCCACGGCTCCTACATCGATATGCGGACAGACCTCCCCGGCGACCGGGCGGAAGAGGAAAATGAACTCCTCTCCCATATCGAACGCTGCCTTGCAAATGACTGCCACCTGAGCGAGGAGAATGAGAAGAAGTCCGACGCCTACTTCGCCTACCGTGACCAGAACAACTGCCGGCGGACCTACGACTTCATCAAGGGTCAGCTTCAGTGAGGATATCCATGATACGGAAGATTGCCGTAAAGGTAAAAAAGAAACTCGGAAAAATCAAACGCTGGCTGGGCAATAAGCCCGGCCAGATGAAATTTGTATACGCCTGGCACCTAAAGCACAGCGCTGTCAAGCCGGACAGGGTCCTCTTTGAGTCATTTCATGGGCGGGACCTGTCCGACTCGCCTTTTTATATCTTAAAGAGCCTTATGGAATCGGGGGAAGCGGATCGGTACGAGATCTTCTTCGCCACGACGGATCCTGTCCGCCACCGGGCCCAGGCCGAGGCTCTGGGTCTAAAGGTGAAGCTGGTGGACGTGCGTTCATTTGTCTACACTAAGGTGGTGGCGACCGCGGCCTACCTGATCAACAACAGCTCCTTCCCGGCCTGGTTCATCCGGCGGCCGGAGCAGGTCTATCTCCAGACCTGGCATGGTACACCGCTGAAGACTTTGGGCAAGAAGATGCGGCTGGGCATCGAGTCCATGTACAATGTCCAGCACAACTTCCTCCAGGCGAGCTACATCATGTTCCCCAACGAGTTCACCCGGGATGCCATGATGGGCGACTACAACCTGAACGACCTCTACACGGGCAGGGTGGTGCTCAGCGGCTATCCGCGGAACAGCATTTTCTCACACCCCGAGAAGGGGGAAGCCGTGCGGGCGCAGCTTGGCAATGACAGCTTTACGACCCTGGCCTACATGCCCACCTGGCGCGGGCAGAGCAATCACGACATTCACCTTACCGATTACGGCGAGGAAATGAACGCCATGCTCCGGCAGATCGACGCGGCCCTGACCGACCGGCAGAAGCTCTACGTCAACTTCCATCCCATCGTCCAGGAGTCTGTCAAGCTGGACAGCTACCGGCACATCCTGCCATTTCCGGCGGGAGTGGACAAGTATGAATTCTTGAACAGTGTGGACGCCCTGATCACGGACTATTCCAGCGTCTTCTTCGATTTTTCCATCACCGGAAAGCCCGTCATCCTCTTCATGTACGACTATGAGGCCTACATGGCCGAGCGTGGTATGTATTTCGATATCCGCGAGCTCCCCTTCCGCAAGATATACGAGCTTAAGGACCTGATCGAATGCCTGAAGACCGAGAGTTTCCGCGTGGACGACTATATGAGCGAGAAGGCCTACACTGACCGGTTTATCCGCTACGACGGGCCCGACACGGGCCGGCGGATGGCGGATCTGGTCTTCCACGGTGAGACCGGCGATATGCCCGTTCAGGATTACAGCCAAAATGCCAAAAAGCGCTGGCGTGTCCGGTGGCCGGCCAAGCTGGATACGCCTGAGAAAATGGATGCCCTCATTTCCCGGGTCGACCCGGAAAATGAGCTGATCGTCTTCGAGAAGAACCTCTTCACCCCGGAGCTCAGCGCCCACCTCTGCGACCACTATGCGGATGACTATACCTTCCTCTTCCTGACCGGCACCAACCCGCGGACCCTCATCGAGGAGGCTCTGTCCAAGGTCAGCGCTTCCGTGCGCCGGCGGATCCACCTGCGGAATATCGACCGGTGCTTCCCGGGGCTTAACATCGATCCGGAT
>CAMONF010000129.1 GCA_946620335.1 uncultured Clostridia bacterium | reverse complement strand
TACCGCCAATGGCGGTGAGGAGATCCTGGACGATATCGCGGCCGCCATTATGACGGAGCTCTACGAGGAGCACATCTCTAAGACGGACGTCGAGGGAATCGGTCTGGGCGTTCCCGGCCCGGTGGGGCCGGATGGTACGGTCTACGGCTGCGTGAACCTTGGCTGGGGCACCTTCAACGTGGAATCGGCCCTTTACATCAAGACGGGAATCCCCGTCAAGGCCGGAAATGACGCCAATGTGGCTGCCCTCGGCGAGATGTGGCAGGGCGGCGGCAAGGGCCACAAGGATGTGGTCATGGTCACCCTGGGCACAGGCGTCGGCGGCGGCATCATTGTGAACAGCAAGATGGTAGCCGGTTTCCACGGCATTGGCGGCGAGATCGGCCATATGAAGGTCAACTATGAGGAGACGGATGTCTGCGGCTGCGGCAAGCGCGGCTGCCTGGAGCAGTATACCTCCGCGACAGGTATCGTCCGCATGGCCAGAAAGAAGCTTGCCACAGAGCTCAGAGCTACGGCACTCACAGCCGACAAGCTGAGCTCCAAGGCTATTTTCGACGCCGCCAAGGACGGCGACGTGGTCGCTTGCGAGCTGGTGGATGATCTCTGCAAGGTCCTGGGCCGTGCCCTGGCCAACATCTCCTGCATCATCGATCCGGAAGTTTTCGTTATCGGCGGCGGCGTCTCCCGCGCCGGCACCATGCTTGTGGACGGCATCAGAAAGTACTATCAGGAGTACGCATTCAGCCGCAGCGAGACCACCAAGATCGTCCTGGCCTCCCTCGGCAACGACGCCGGCATGTACGGCTGCATCCGGATGCTCTTCTGACGGGCAGTGGTTTCATTTAAAATCGAAAATAAGGACCCGGGAAGTCTATGAACGGCTTCCCGGGTCCTTTGTGCATAATGACATCCTGAGAGCTTTCCCCCGGATAAATGTTTGGCGTTTATGGCGGTTGACAGAAATGCCAAATTCGATAAAATAATATCGATATAAAGAAATCGATATATGCATATCGAATGAATTACAAAGCGGGAGGATAACATGGAGCCAGAAGCCAGAAATGAAAGCATGATTGTGGATTCTGTCGAGTCTCTCAATGCCAGAATGGCAGCCATGCGGCGTGCTCAGGAAGCCTTTGCCTCTTATACCCAGGAGGAAGTGGACAGAATCTTTAAGGCAGCTGCCACGGCTGCCGACAAGGCGAGGATTCCCCTTGCCAAGATGGCTGTCGAGGAGACCGGAATGGGTCTCGTCGAGGACAAAGTCATCAAGAATCACTACGCCTCCGAATACATTTACAATGCCTATCGTCACACGAAGACCTGCGGCGTGATCGAGGAGGACCCGGTCTACGGCATCAAGAAGATTGCTGAGCCCATCGGTCTCATCGCGGCGGTCATTCCCACCACGAACCCGACCTCGACAGTCATCTTCAAGACCCTGATCTGCCTGAAGACCCGGAATGCTATCATCATTTCCCCGCACCCGAGGGCGAAGGGCTGCACCATCGCGGCCGCGAAGCTGGTGCTGGAGGCGGCTGTGAAGGCCGGCGCTCCCCGGGATATTATCGGATGGATCGACGTGCCCTCCCTCGCCCTGACCCAGACGGTCATGAAAGAGGCAGATTGCATCCTGGCCACCGGCGGCCCGGGTATGGTCCATGCGGCCTACAGCTCCGGCAAGCCGGCCCTGGGCGTCGGCGCCGGCAACACCCCGGCCATCATCGACAGCACGGCCGATATTCGCCTGGCGGTGAATTCCATTATCCACTCCAAGACCTTTGACAACGGCATGATCTGCGCCTCCGAGCAGTCCGTGACCGTCCTCAGCGATGTCTACGATGCTGTGAAGGCCGAGTTCGCCTACAGGGGCTGCTATTTCCTGAAGGGCGAAGAGCTGGACAAAGTCAGGAAGACCATTCTGATCAACGGCGCCCTGAACGCGAGGATCGTCGGCCAGAGCGCTTACAAAATCGCGGAGATGGCGGGCGTCTCCGTGCCCGAGACGACCAAGGTCCTCATCGGCGAGGTGGAGAGTGTTGACATTTCCGAGGAGTTCGCCCACGAGAAGCTCTCTCCGGTCCTGGCCATGTACAGAGCGGACACCTTCGAGGAGGCGCTGGACAAGGCCGACAGGCTGGTCCGTGATGGCGGCTTCGGGCACACGGCCTCCCTTTTCATCGATGTGGCTGAGAAGGAGAAAATAGATGCCCATGCCAATCGGATGAAGACCTGCCGGATCCTCATCAACACACCTTCCTCCCAGGGCGGCATCGGTGACCTTTACAATTTCAAGCTGACTCCGTCCCTGACCCTGGGCTGCGGCTCCTACGGCGGGAACTCCGTATCCCACAATGTCGGCGCCCTGGACCTCATCAATATCAAGACAGTCGCTGTAAGGAGGGAGAATATGCTCTGGTTCCGCACACCTGAAAAGGTCTACTTCAAGAGGGGCTGCCTGCCGGTCGCCCTGGACGAGCTGGGCACCGTGATGCACAAAAAGCGCGCCTTCCTTGTCACGGACAGCTTCCTTTACAAGAACGGCAACACGAAGCAGATCGAGGACAAGCTGGATCAGATGGGCATCGTCCACACCTGCTTCTATGACGTGCAGCCGGATCCGACGCTGAAGAATGCCCTGGCCGGCACGGCCCAGATGCGGGCCTTCGAGCCGGATGTGATCATCGCCCTGGGCGGCGGTTCCGCCATGGACGCGGCCAAGATCATGTGGGTCCTCTACGAGAACCCGGATGCTGATTTCTCCGATATGGCCATGGATTTCATGGATATCCGGAAGCGCATCTATACCTATCCCCACATGGGTAAAAAGGCTTATTTTGTGGCGATCCCCACTTCCTCCGGCACCGGCTCCGAGGTGACGCCGTTCGCTATCATCACGGACTCCGACGCCGGTATCAAATACCCGCTGGCGGACTATGAACTGCTTCCGGATATGGCTATCGTGGACACCGACAACATGATGACCCAGCCCAAGGGGCTGACCTCCGCCTCCGGTATTGACGTCATGACCCATGCGGTGGAAGCCTATGTCTCCATGATGGCTTCCGACTATACCGATGGCATCGCCCTGAAGGCCACCAAGCTGGTATTCGGCAATCTGCCCAGGGCCTACGAGCATGGAGAGGATGTGGTGGCCCGCGACCATATGGCCAACGCCTCCTGCCTGGCCGGTATGGCCTTCGCCAACGCCTTCCTGGGCGTCAACCACTCCCTGGCCCACAAGCTGGGAGCCTTCCACCACATTGCCCACGGTGTGGCCAACGCCCTGGTCCTGCTGTACGTCATCCGCTACAACGCCAAAGAGGTTCCCACCAGGATGGGCACATTCCCCCAGTACCAGTATCCCCACACACTCCGCCGCTACTGCGAGATCGCGGAGTACAACGGCATCAAGGGGAAGGACGATGAGGAGACGCTGGATCTCTTCATTGAAAAACTCCGTGAGCTCAAGCATGCCATCGGCATCAAGGATTCTATCCGGGAGTACGGTGTTGACGAAAAGTATTTCTTCGAGACCCTGGACGAGATGTCCGAGCAGGCCTTCAATGACCAGTGCACCGGCGCCAACCCCCGGTATCCGCTGATCAGCGAGATCAAAAAGATCTATACCCTGGCTTACTACGGCGAGGACGACAGGAAGGTGGATTTCTGACACCTCACAGGCACAGGCGGGCAGCCGGCACGTACCCTGACCGGCTGACAGACGCGAAAGAGAGCGGGCCTGTGTTCATTTCCTGCACATTACGGCCATGAATCCGAGATACGGGAGGTTACTATGGAATTCAATGAGAAGGATATTATCGTAAAAAGGTCCTACAAGACTGTCTATAAGGTCGGCGATGAGATCATCAAGGTCTTCAGCGAGGACCATCCTAAGACCGGCGTTTTCAATGAAGCCCTGATCACAGCCTATGTGGAGTCCTACGGTGTGCCGGTTTCCAAAGTCAACTATGTCAATTCCTTCGACGGCAAGTGGGCCATTTCCCTGGAGTATGTCGCCGGGGATACCATGGAGCAGCGGATGCGGCAGGATCCGGCCCATGTGGACGACTATCTGGAGAAGCTGGTGGATATTCAGATCCATGTGAACAGTTTCCGGGCTGACGGACTCCGCAATACCGTGGACAAGCGCTTCGAGGAAATCGCCGCGCTGAAGGAGATCGATCCGAGCACCCGCTATGAGCTGCAGCAGCGGCTCCACGGCATGCGGCGCCACACCAAGCTCTGCCATGGAGACTTTGTCCCCTCCAACATCATCCTGACGGAGGACGGCGGCTACAAGGTCATCGACTGGGCCCACGCCACGCAGGGAAATGCCGGGGCGGACGCGGCGCTGACCTGCCTGAAGTTCACCCTGCAGGATCCGGACCTGGCGGAGCGGTATCTGAAGCTTTACAGCCGGAAGTCCGACACGGCTATTCAGTATGTCCAGAGGTGGATGCCCATCGTCGCCGCCGGTCAGCTGGCCAAGGCGGAGAGTGAGGCGGAGAGAGCCCTCCTCAGCCGCTGGATTTCTGTAGCTGAATATCAATGAATATGCGCTGAAAATGAAGGCCCATCCCCCGCGGATGGGCCTGTTCGATTGTCTGGAAAGTGTTTGGACTTGCGAAATGCCGAAATCCGCTCAGCGCCTCATCGGCGAAAACAGCGGCGCTTTGTCAGCAAAAGATATTGCAGATGGTTGACGGCTGGCCTTTGACATTGGATGTCGGGACAAGTATAATGTTTTGCGGCGACAAGCCCTGCCGCGCAAAGGACAGGGAATTTCGGCAGATTCTGAGCCTTACACTGACAGGCTGTCTGCCGGAGAGTTGCCTGTATGCAAGGTTATGCCCAGACATGAAGCGCAGACTGAGACGGAGGGCAGAGAGTCGGGCCAGTGGGGCCCATCGAGAGAAAGCAGGAGAATGTGGTGGGTGGAAACGGTGAACTGACAACGCGGGAAATGTATCGGCGGGCCATATCGGTGGCCTGGCCGGCAGTCCTGGAGAGCTTTTTTATATCCCTGGCCGGCATGATCGACACCATGATGGTGGCGACCATGGGCAGCTATGCCGTGGCGGCCATCGGTCTGACCGCCCAGCCCAAATTCGTCGCGCTGACGGTCTTTTTTGCCATCAACGTGGCGGTCAGCGCCCTGGTGGCCCGCAGGAAGGGCGAGCAGGACAGGGAAGGCGCCAACGAGACCTTCCTCACCGCCTTCGTCATGGCCATGATCGCCTGCGTCGTGATCACCGTGGTCTTTCTCGTCTTTACGCCCCAGCTCATGCATCTGGCGGGCAGCAATGAGGACACCCACGCGTCTGCTGTGACTTATTTCCGGGTCATCATCGGAGGCACCGTCTTCAACGTCATCTCCATGACCATCAACTCAGCCCAGCGTGGCAGCGGCAACACGCGGATCTCCATGACCACCAACGTGGTCTCCAGCATCGTCAATATCGTCTTCAACTATCTTTTGATTGGCGGCAAATTCGGTTTCCCAAAGCTCGGCGTCTTCGGCGCCGCCCTGGCGACGGTCCTCGGCACCGTGGCCGCGGCAGGCATGAGCATTGCATCCCTTTACCGGAAGAACAGTTATGTGAGCCTGCCCTTCATGTTCCGGAACCGCATCAGGGCGCGGATGCGGGATATTCGCCTCATCGTCCACCTGGCCTCCAATATGATCGTCGAGAACCTGGCCATGCGCGTCGGCTTCGTGGCGACTGCCCTCATAGCGGCCAGGCTCGGCACAGATGTCTTCGCGGCTCACAACATCGGAATGAACCTGCTGGGACTTACCTTCTCCTTCGCCGACGGCATGCAGGTCGCCGGCGTGGCGCTGGCCGGCGAGGCCCTTGGCGCGGGCAAGAAGGAGGATGCCAAGCAGTACGGCAGTATCTGCCAGCGGATCGGGTTCTTCATTTCCCTGGGTCTGTCGGCTTTTCTGCTGCTGGGCGGCCGCTGGTTCTTCGGTCTTTATTTCCCGGATTCTCCGCATATTCTGGACTACGGCGTACTCATCTGCCGGTTCATGACGGTCATCTGTATCCTCCAGATTTCCCAGATCATCTTCGGCGCATGCCTCAGGGCAGCGGGCGACGTTCGCTATGCCCTGGTCTCCTCGCTGATCTCCTGCACACTGATCCGTACCGGCGTAACGATCCTGTGCGTGCAGGTGCTGGGGCTGGGGCTCACGGGTATCTGGCTGGGCATTCTGGGCGACCAGATCATGCGCTTCATTTTCATGAGCCTGCGCTTTAAGGCCGGCAAGTGGGTGGATATCAAGCTGTAAGGAGTAAAAAATGAAAACACAGGACAACCGCAGGAACATCGCCCTGGTGGGCTTCATGGGCACCGGGAAGACGACCGTCTCCGCCTGGCTTCGGGACAACCTGGGCCTTAAGGAGGTGGACACGGATGCCCTCATCGTGGAGCGCGAGGGCATGGCCATCAAGGATATCTTCGCCCTGCAGGGCGAAGAAGGCTTCCGGGACCGGGAGAGCGCGGCCATCGCGTCCCTGGCGGACCGGCGCGGACTGGTCATCGCCTGCGGCGGCGGGGCGGTCCTCCGGCAGGAAAATGTCAGGAGCCTCAAGGAGAGCTCCGTCATCGTCCTGCTCACGGCGGCGCCGGAGACGGTGCTGGAGAGGGTCCGGCATTCCGACGAGCGCCCGCTCCTGAACGGCCACATGGACGCGGACTATATCCGCGGTCTCATGGAGAAAAGGCGGGCTGCCTACGAGGCGGCGGCCGACGTGACGGTGGTGACGGACGGCAGGGCTGTGGAGGACATAGCCAAAGAAATCTGTGCTTTCGCTTTTCAAGAATGACCTGCTCGTGTATAATGAGGCAAACGGCCCTAAGGGCAAGATCAAGCGAAGGAGGTAACTGTTATGGCTAAATATGTATGTGACGTCTGCGGCTACATCTATGATGAGGATCTTGGCGATCCCGATAACGGCATCGATCCGGGCACTGCCTGGGACGACCTGCCGGAGGACTTTGCATGCCCGCTCTGCGGAGTCGGCAAGGACGAATTCAGCGAGGAATAACACATCAGGTTGAACACGCGCGGCAGGCAGGTTGTCAGAGACAGCCTGCCTGCCGCTTGGTTTACGGAGGCACATATGAAATTTTTACACCTGGCGGACCTGCACATAGGGAAGGTCGTCAATGAGATCAGCATGCTGGAGGACCAGCGGTTCATACTGGGTCAGATCCTGGACCTGGCGGAGGAGCATGAGGCCGACGCCCTGGTCATCGCCGGCGACGTGTACGACAAGGCCATCCCCACGGAGGAGGCGGTGCGGGTCCTCAGCGATTTTCTGACCGAGGCCGCCCGAAGGGGCCGAAAGGTCCTCATGATCAGCGGGAACCACGACTCCGAGGAGAGGCTCGCCTTCGGCAGCGGACTCTTTGAGGCCGGCGGCGTCTATATCGGGGGCAGGTACGTGGGAACCCTGAAGAAGGCTGTGCTAAACGACGAGTATGGGCCTGTCAACTTTTACCTCCTGCCCTTCGTGAAGGCTTCCATGGTCCGGTATTACCACCAGGACAAAGAGATCAAGAGCTACGGTGAGGCCGTGCAGACCGCGATCGAGGCGGCGGGGGTGAACTGGGAGGAGCGGAATGTTATCATTTCCCACCAGTTCGTTCTGGGCAGGGGAAATATGCCGGAGATGGCGGGATCCGAGAAATTCCACCCGGAGGACATGGGCACCGTGGAGCGCGTCGGGTCGGAGGTCTACGACGGCTTCGAGTACGCGGCGCTGGGCCATATTCACACGCCTCAGGAGGCCGGAGGGCCGCAGGTCCGATATGCGGGTTCGCCACTGGCCTACTCCTTGTCCGCGAAGGAAATCGGGCAGGTGAAAACGGTGCCGCTCGTCACATTGGGGGAGAAGGGCGCAGAGGTGCAGATCGAGCTCCTGCCCCTTACGCCCAGACGGCAGATCCGCCATATCAAGGGCCCCATTGCCTGCCTGCTGGATGAGGAGAATGTGACCGATCCGGATGACTATATTTACGCCACGTTGACGGACGAGACGCCCGTGCCCGGCGCCATCGACCGGCTGAGGGCCGTCTATCCCAACGTCATGAAGATGGATTACTGCAATTCCCACACCAGGGCCCTGCAGGAGACGGACCTGGGGAACCTGGCGGGAGACAGGAGCTTCGATGAGCTCATGACAGAATTTTACGGACAGATCGTCGGCGGAAGCCCCAATGAGGAGGAATGGGATATCCTGCGGGCTGCCGCCAAGGAAGCGGGGGTGATTTTATGAAGCCGATCAGACTGACCATGCGGGCCTTCGGACCTTATGCGGGGGAGGTGACGGTGGATTTTACCCGGCTGGGGGAGAACGGCATTTTCCTCATCACCGGGGATACGGGTGCGGGCAAGTCGACCATTTTCGACGCCATCACCTTCGCCCTCTTTGACCGGGTCAGCGGCGGGGACCGGGACGTGTCCACTCTCCGCAGCGATTTCGCCGATCCCAAGACGAAGACCAGCGTGACCTTCACATTCACCCACCGGGGAAATGAATACACGGTAGAGCGCGCCCCTTCCTACATGCGCGACGGCCTCAAGACGGCGACCCTGGCCATGGCCGTGTTGACGAAGAACGGGGAGCCTATCGCCGAGAGGAAGCGCCAGGTGGACGAGGCGCTGGCGGAGATCCTCCGGATCCGCTATGACCAGTTCAAGCAGATCTCCATGATCGCCCAGGGGCAGTTCCGGGAGCTGCTCACGGCGGGGACGGCGGAGCGGAGCGCCATTTTCCAGAAGATCTTCATGACCGACGCCTACAAGCAGATGGGTGAGATCCTGAAGCGGGACCTGTCGCGGAGCCGCGGGGAGACCGGTGAGAAGGAACGGACGATCCTGCAGTATTTTTCAGGGGTGATTTGCCCGGAAAAGGGCGAGCTGCGGGACAAAATTGACAGGGTCAACCGCGCCGGCCAGCGAACGGGCCACGTGGCTGACCTGAGTGAAATGCAGAGCCTGCTGGCGGAACTGACTGAGGTCCAGGCCAAAGATCAGGAGGAAAGGGTCAAAGCGGAGGCGGCATCCGCCGAAAAGGCCAGATCACTTAGGGAGACCCTGGGTGCGGCCAGGCGGCAGAATGCTCTTCTGGACACAGTGGAAGGATTGACCGCAGAGGTGGCGTCTTTGGAGGCCGAAAAGCCTCAGATGGGCGCCAGAAAGGAGCGGGCAGCAGCAGCCCGCCGTGCCATCTACCTGGTGAAGCCGGTCCTGGAGAACCTCCGTCTGGAAGAGGAACGTCTTAACAGGACGACCCGGAGCCGGATCGATCAGGAGCAGGCGGTGGAGAAGGCCGGCGAGCGGGCGGATGCTGCCAGGAAGGCCTACGAGGAGGCCGCGGCCGGTGCCCCTGAGGCGGAAATCAAGCGCATGCAGGCAGCCACCATGAAGGAGAGAGAGGAGCAGTATGCCCTCCGGGATAATCTCCGGGCGGAAATCCGGAAGCTCCGGGGAGAATTGACAGGTCTTGCCGATGCCGAAAAAGCCCTCCTCAAGGAGACGGAGGAAAATGCAGACCTCACCCAGGCCCATCTGGCACGGGAGGAGGCCCTGAAGCAGGTCCCGGAGGAGCTGGCGGCAGCTGAGACCAGGACCAAGGAGCTCCAGCGCCTGGGCAGGGGGCTCCGGGATCTTCTGCAGAACGAAGTCGCCGCCTGCGGCAGGCAGGCCAAGGAGCATGCGGCTGCTTTCACGGAAGCCGAGGAGAAAAAGAAAGTTCATGAGGACGCGGCCCGTGCCCTCAGGGAGGCGGAGGCGAGACTCGAACTGTCGAGGCTCGGCATCCTGGCAGCCCGGCTGACAGAGGATGCGCCATGCCCGGTCTGCGGATCTAAGATCCATCCCCATCCCGCCCATCTGCCGGAGAACAGCGCGACCGAGGAAGAGATCGTCTCGCTGCGTGAGCTGGCGGAGAAGGCCGAGGTGGTGAGCCGGGAGGCTCAGACCCGGTATGCGGGTGCCAGAGGCAGGAGCCTTACAGCTTTCGAAGGGCTTAAGACCAGGGCCGGGGAACTTTTGGAGGAGACCTCCCGGCTGATGGACCGGTCGGGCACGAATTCTGCTGATGAAAACCCGGATGAGAATACATCCATGACCGGACGATCATTTGCCGGGAAAACGGTAAGGAATTCTGCGGCAGCGGAATCTCGCGCGGACGGGCATCCTGAGGGGAATACGAGAGGAAATTTCGAGCCCGGGGATGGGCATTCTGAGGGGAATACGAGAAGGACTTTCGAACCTGCGGACGGGCATTCTGCCGGTAGTTCGGCAGGTGCTTCCCTCACGGACCTGGCCGCTGTCGAGCATGCCCTCACGGAAGCACTGGCGAAAACCAGAGAGGCTTTTGACTGGGAAAAGAACGAATACCGCCGCCTGAAGGCCCTGGACGCGGAACTGAAGGACCTGCGGGACCGGCTCCTTCCCGGTGACCGGACCAATGGGGAGAAAATCAGAGAGCGCCTCGAGGAGGTCCGCCGTGACCGGGCCGAAAAAACACAGAAGATGGCGGCCGCCGAGGCTTCGGCAGCAGCCATGCCGCCGCTTCCCTACGAGAGCAGGGCGGCTGCGGTCCGCGTCCGGGAGAATCTGGAGCGGGAGGCCCGGGAGACCATGGAAAGAATAGAGGCCGGGAAGAAGGCTTCTGAGGAGGCGGCCGGAAAAAGGGAGGCCGCCAGGGCGGCGCTGGCGGAGCGGCGCCGGCAGGAGGAGTATTTCCGGAGGAATGTGGAGGCGCAGGCAGAGAAAGCTGAGGAGGCGCTGACGGGTAATGGGTTCATTTCCCGGGAGGCCTACGAGGCAGCGGTCATGAAGACCGGGGAGCTGGACGCGGAAGAAAAGGCTATCCGGGACTTCGAGGACCGGCTGCGGCTCTGCAGAGCCAGGCTGGCCGATGTCCGCGAGCAGGCGGAGGGCCTTAGCCGGATTGATACCGAGGAAAATGAAGCCCTTCTCAAAGAGGAGGAGGCGCGCCTGAAGACCCTGGGAAGGGAGAAGACGGAAGGGTACCATGTCCTGACCACCAACCGGCGGATCCTGGAGACCTTGAAGGCGGAGGCGGGCCGCGTGGAGGCCCTTCTCCACAGGCAGGGCCTGCTGGAGCGGCTGAGCCTCCTGGTCAACGGCCGTGGAAACGGCTTTATGTCCCTGGAGCAGTACGTTCAGACAGCCGGCTTCGACAGCATTCTGGCTGCGGCCAACCGCCGGCTCATGGATATCAGCGGCGGGCAATTCGAGCTCTGCCGGCATGTGGAGACCGGCGATCGGACCGGGCGGAATGCCCTGGAGCTGGACATTCTGGACAACTTTACGGGCAAGAAAAGGCCCGCCAGCACACTGTCGGGCGGAGAGAGCTTCAAGGCCTCCCTGAGCTTGGCCCTTGGTCTGTCCGACAGGATCACAGCGTCGGCCGGCGGCATCAGCATCGATACCCTCTTCATCGACGAGGGATTTGGCACCCTGGACGAACGGTCGCTGGAGGATGCCGTGGATATGCTGACATCGCTGTCGACGGACAAGCTGATTGGCATCATCTCCCACCGCGAGGAGCTCAAGTCGGGGATTCCGAGGAAGATCATCGTGGAGAAGAGTCGGGAGGGGAGCAGCTGCCGGATTGATGAAGGGGTATGAAAAAAAGTGGGAATCAGGGACGGTTCCTTTTCCCAGTTTTCTTTGAAAACTGGGAAAAGGAACCGTCCCTGATTCCCACTTTTATCTCCGCGCAGGCGGGTCCGGAATCTCAAAAATATAATATCCCCAACAGTTGATCAGGCTGGTGCCTGAGTTGTGGGTCCGGGTCCTCTGGAAATGCCCGTATTCCTTGTGGACGTGCCCGTGAAGCATGTAGGCCGGCTTCCACCTGTCTATGAGATCGTTGAAGCAGGCGAAGCCCTGGTGGGGTAGGTCATCCATATCCCCGTAGCCCCGGCAGGGGGCGTGGGTGACCACGATGTCAATGCCGCCCTTGAAGAGGGCTCTGAAGGAGGCTTTGCGGACCCGGCGGGCCATCTGTTTTTCTGTGTGCATGAAGGTGCCGTCCCGGTACTTCATGGAACCTCCGAGCCCCAGGATCCTGAGGCCGTGGAAGTTGTACACGGTGTCTTCTATATCAATGGCGCCCATGGGCGGATTCTTCACGTAGGCCTCGTCATGGTTGCCATGGACATAGAGGAGAGGTGCGTTGGTCATGGTCATGAGAAAGTCCAGGAAGGAGGCCTTCAGGTCTCCGCAGGAGATGATGAGATCAACGCCTTTTACCAGCTCCGGGTCAAAATAGTCCCAGAGGATCAGCGGCTCTTCGTCCGCTACGGCAAGGATTTTCATGGCAGCCTCCGGCTCATTCGGTGACGGGGTCCTCAGTGTCTTTATTTCCCGTGGGGGCGACGACGGCGTCTTTGACGCCGACGGTTTTTACGGTCTGTTCGGCGTCCGGCTTCAGCTCCTGGATGGGCGGAATCTCACCAATCACATTGTCGTTCAGATAGTCCATGTCGATGATCTTCTGATAGGGCATGGGACCGGCCTCCGGACCCTGAATGAGGTCTGTCTGGGAGTGGATTTCTCCCTCGAAGGGGCTGATGGCGCCGGTGATGATGCCGCGGCGCAGGGAGGCGAGGGTTTTGGACAGCGAGTAGGGCAGCTTGGCGGACTGGACGATGTCCACGACGCCGGCGGACATGCCGTACCAGTAGCCCAGGGCCTCGTCGCGCTTGGTCAGCCGCTTGTCGTCCCAGGTCCCGTTCAGGATGGTCCGGATGAGCTGCTTGTAATAGGTGCCCCACTGGTAGAGCGGCGCGGCCAGGGAGGTCAGAGAGCCATCCTCTTCGACCCGGTAGACGCCGTACCTCCTGGAGGTCCCTTCGTCGGGAACGATGAAGTCAGGGCCGGAAATGATCCGGGCACCCTTGGCGAGGAGAGCCTCCTCCCAGTTCACGTTCTTCATGGAAGCCCACTCCAGGTAGACCTTGACCTCCGGGTCCACCATGGAGGCGCCGATGGCGAAGGCGTTGATGTTGGCGATGGTGCCATAGATGGGATAGTCCGCGCAGTAGCCCAGCTTGTGGTTGTCCGAGAGAATCGCCGAGATGATGCCCATGAGGAACTTGGCCTCATACATGCGGGGGTAGTAGGTCCGGACCGCATTGACGGACAGGTTGACCGAGCAGTTGAGGAAGCGGGTCCTGGGATTGTCCACGGCGTACTTGAGGGCGGTGGTGACCATCATGGGTGAGGTGGTGAAAATGACGTCATCCTCGTCCGTGAGGGCTGCCTCAATTGCCTTCCCCACCTTCTCAGGCGTGTCGCAGTCCTCGAAGGCGATGGTCTCCACCACGCCGCCGAAGGCTTCTCTGATTTCATTTCTGCCGAGCTCGTGGGCGTAGACCCAGCTGGAGGCCTGGCCCTTCTTTTCGTGGATGAAGGCCACCCTGAGGGGATTTTTGGCGCTGTAGCGGGGGCCGCCAGCTCCGGTGATGGCCTCGACGACCGTCTTCACCGCGCTGCGAGAGGGGGAGACGGGCTCGGCTTCGGCGCCGGGGACGACTTCTGGCTTGTCGACCAGCGTGATGCTGGCCGTGTTCTCCTCGGTCAGGAATTCGTTCCAGCTCCGGGAGATCTTGGCGCCGATGGCCTCCTCGCTGCCGTGCAGAATACCGTCCAGGCTGTCCACGGTCAGGTAGACCAGGAAGGCGTCGTAGGGGCTGATCCGGAGATTGTCGCCGCCCTTCTTCCGGTAGATCTCAGAGAAGATATTGAAGGCGGACCGGACATTCATTCTGAGCTCCTCCGGCCACGGAGTCGTAAGGTCCTGGCCCAGCAGGGCGGCCAGGCGCTTGTAGCTGCCCTCGCGGGTGAAGGTGAAGTCCAAAAGCTCGCTCACTTTGTAGAAATCCAGGTATTCGTAGTAGAGGCGGCTGGCACGGGTGTCATTTTTCTTCGGGACCAGACGGATGACGTTGGCCAGGATCGAGTAGGCCCCCAGGTATTTCATGACGGATACGCGCTTGTTGCCCTCCTCCACGTAGAGGCGGTTCATATATTCATAGCACTTGATGGGGTCGTTGATGCCTTCATTGACCTGGTAGTCGTAGAGGTGCGACCACTTGGTGGCAAATTCCGTACTTCCCTTCAAAAGGGGCATGAAATTGCAGGCGAAGGAGTTCTGGCGTCCCCGGGTCCGGGTGCCGACGACCATGGAAAGGGGAACGTCCATGACACCGAGGTCCACCTCGGCGGCGATATCGTTCCTGTCGCACATATCGTCCAGTGCCGAAATGTAAGGATACTGGCCCCTGACCAGCGCCCTGTTGTAGGCTGCTTCAGCTTTTTTTCTGGCTGCGTTGTAGACAGCGTCGCTCATGTCTCTCCATTCTGCCGCGGATGCGGCTTATCTATTTTTTCCTTGATACAGGTGCATTCTAACACAGGTCTTGAAAAAGTGGTAATAAAACCTGAAGAAAGGACTGCCAATATAAAACTGTTTATGTTAGAATAATCTGTGCAACTTTTTTCCTGTCACATGGAGGTTCTTATGGACGACGGCGGCCTAACGCCCTTACTCATCACATTGTTTCTTGTCCTTTTCGCTGACTACATCGCAGTCACGGAGACTGCCCTTGCCTCAGTGTCCAAGGTGCGCATGAAGACCCTTGCCGAGCGCGGCTCAAAGCCGGCGGCCCAGGTCCTTGAAGCGCTGGACCAGTTCGACCGAACGATCAGCACCCTTCTCATCTGTACCAATATCGCACACCTGGCTTCCGCCTCGCTGATCACCGTGTGGGTGACGCGCCGGTGGGGGCTTTCTGCTGTTACCCTCAGCACGGTCGTGATGTCCCTTTTCCTGTTCTTCTTTGCCGAGATGCTGCCAAAGAGCATCGCCAAGAAGTACAGCGAATTCTTCTCTCTCCGGTGTATCGGGCTTCTCAGGATCCTCATATTCGTCTGCAGCCCGGCCTCGGCCCTGCTGGCGGCCATAGGAAATGCAGCCAGCCACCTGTCCAAGGGTGACCCGCCTGTATCCGTGACGGAGGACGAGCTCTACGATATCATCGAGGATATGACCGAGGAGGGAAGCCTTGACGAGGAGCACGGGGATCTCATTTCCTCGGCCCTCCAGTTCAACGACGTCACAGTCGAAGGCGTGCTGACGCCCCGCGTGGACCTGGTCGCCATCGATATCGACGACGATCCGGAGGAGATTCTGAACGTGGTCAAGAACACCACCTTCAGCCGCCTGCCGGTCTACGAGGACACCATCGACAATGTCATCGGCATCCTGCGGATCCGCCGCTACCTGCGGGCCTTCCTCAGGGAGGGCAAGAATCTGGATATAAGGAGCCTTCTGGACGAGCCTTTATTCGTCACCATGACGGCCAACGTCCATGACCTGCTCCCGCTTATGTCAAAGGAGCGCCAGTCCCTGGCCATCGTCTCCGACCACTACGGCGGGACCGCCGGCATCGTCACCATCGAGGACATCCTGGAGGAGCTGGTCGGCGACATCTGGGACGAGGACGACGTGGTGGAGACGCCCTTCATCGACCTGGGCAGCGGCCGTTTTGTGGTCGACGCCGAGGAGACCGTGGGCGACACCTTCGCCGAGATCGGCTTCGAGGACCCCGAGGAGGACGAGGACATGCGCAACAAGCGTCTGGGCGAGTGGGTATTCGAGCACTTCCCGGCTGTTCCCGGCGTCTCTGACGCCTTCGGCTACCACGGACTCACCGTGACAGTGGCCAGGATGGAGCACAACCGGATCCGCCGGGTCAGCATCAAGCTGCCGGACGCTTCCGCGGAGGGAGGTGAGGACAAATGACGACATACTTTGTGATCGCCGGCATCATTGTCTGCATTTACCTCTCCAGCTTCTTCTCGGCGTCGGAGATGGCCTACTCGGCCTGCAATAAGATGCGGCTGGAGAGCCGGAAGGAGGACGGTGTGAAGAGAGCCGGGCTGGCCCTCTTCATCGCGGAGCATTTCGACGATGCCCTGTCAGCTATTCTCATAGGAAATAATCTGGTCAATGTGGCCTGCTCCTCCCTTGGCTCTGTGGCGGTGATCCTGATCGCCGGGACGGACGCCTACGCCTGGGTGGCTACCGTGATCATCACGGTGGCGGTCATTATTTTCGGCGAGACCATTCCCAAAATTACAGCCAAGAAGGGCGCCAACCGGATAGCTGAGCGCAATGCGATTCCCGTCCGGATCCTGATGGTCCTTTTAAAGCCGCTGGTGATGCTCGTGGTGGCCCTGGTGCGGCTCATCTCTATGCCTTTCAAGGGCGAGCAGACCGACATGGACGCGGAGGAGAAGGTGGATGAGCTGTCCACCATCATCGAGACGGCCGAGGACGAGAAGGTCCTGGACGAGGACCAGAGCGAGCTGGTCCAGAATGCCATCGATTTCTCGGACGTGTCCGCCTCCGAGGCCATGACGGCCCGTGTGGATGTGACGGCCATCGATGTCGGGGACAGCCTCGAGGAGATCGTGGAGATCATCGAATCCGCCCATCACACCAGAATTCCGGTCTACGAGGACAGCATCGATCACGTGATCGGCATCCTGCATATGAACCATTTCCTCAAGGCCATGACGGAGGACAAGGACCTGGATATCCGCACCCTCCTTATGCCGCCTCTCTACGTGTACCGGACCATGAAGCTGCCGGAGGTCCTGACCGAGTTCAGGCGGAGCCGCCAGCACCTGGCCATCGTGGTGGACGAATACGGCGGTACGTTGGGCGTCATTTCCATGGAGGACGTTCTTGAGCAGGTGGTCGGCGAAATCTGGGACGAGACCGACACGGTGGAGGACGAAGTGGTCCGCCGCTCGGAAAATGTATACGAAGTGACCGGCGACATGCCGATCGGCGACTTCCTGGAGCTGGCCGGGATCCGCGAGGAGGATTTCGACGCGGAGAGCGGCACTGTGGGCGGTTGGACCGTCGAGAGCTTCGGGCACTTCCCCAAGGTGGGAGACTCCTTCCGCTACGGGGACCTGACCATCAGCGTCATGGTCATGAGCGACCACCGGGTGGAGCGGGTCCTGGTCCGCAAGGAGCCGGTGGCGGAGGAATGAGCTGCTGCATGCCTCGCCTGTGCGGGGCGGCTTGAGAATATGTCGGCGGCAGAAATGAATCCCTTCCTCGGATGTTCTGCGGCTGAGAGGCGGCCGGAGACGTCTGTGGGATACATGATCAGCATATGGGAAGGCTGCTTTGCCGGGTTTATGATACTTTTGTGAAGAATCGCCCCGTTTCTTGCCTTTTTAATGAGAGAATGCTATCATTTTACCTGATGAGATGAATATCTTATAAGGAGGTATCATTATGAGCGACAACAACGATCTTCGTTTTGACAATTATGATATGGACGGGAACGGCTATTATACGGATGGAAATGGCAACCAGTTCGCGAGCCGCGCCATGGGAGGCGCCGCCACGCAGACGCTGAACCAGTTCATCGCCGGCACCTTCCTGTGGATGATGGCCGGTCTCCTGGTCACCTTCGGAATCGCCATGTTCGCTGCCTTCAGCGGCGTTGTCTATCAGATGGCCATGAGCGGCAGCCTGCAGGTCGTGCTCATCGGGGCCACGATCGCCGAGTTCATTGTAGTCATCGCCCTGTCGGCTATGGTGCAAAAGCTTTCGGTCGCGGCTGCGAGACTTCTTTTCTTCGGCTATGCGGCTTTGACAGGCTTCACCTTCTCGCTCTACTTCATGATTTTTGACCTGGACGTCCTTATTCTGGCCTTTGCCATCACAGCTGTCATGTTCGGCGGTATGGCGGCAGCCTCCAAGGTCTTCCATCTCCAGCTGGACAGCATCCGGCCCTATCTTTTCACAGGGCTTATCATGCTGATCGTCCTGAGCGTCATCAATCTCTTCCTGAAGCTGGCCTGGATGGATATGTTCCTGTGCTACGCGGGCATCGCCATTTTCCTGGCCTACACCGCCTACGACGTGTCCAGGCTCAAGCAGTACTACTATTATTATTCCAACAGCGGCGACGGGTCCATGTTGGCCAAGGCTTCCATTTTCGGAGCCCTGCAGCTGTATCTGGATTTCATCAATCTTTTCCTCAGGATCCTGCGGATCCTGGCCCTGAGAGGCGGCAGGTCCAAGAACTGATTCCGGCTCCCCGGCCAGGGACGGGAATATAATTAGACAACACGAAGAGGGCTTGCAAAAGTGGGACTCAGGGACGGAGGTGAGACAGAGGGACGGTCCTTTTTACGCAAATCGTTTCGATTTGCGTAAAAAGGACCGTCCCTCTGTCTCAGATTTGCGTAAAAAGGACCGTCCCTCTGTCTCACCTCCGTCCCTCATTCCCAGTTTTTTCACCACCACTCAATTTGATAGGCAAACTGTCTATATGGGTGAAATTGACT
>CAMONF010000128.1 GCA_946620335.1 uncultured Clostridia bacterium | reverse complement strand
TTGGATGTGTTATATGACTCGACAGCAGCGTGTGGGTTAGGAGGTAGTGGAGTTTGCGAGATCTTGTATGACTCGTCTGCAGCGTGTGGGCCAGGAGGTCGTGACATCTGCAGTGAATGGCTTGCCCTGTTTGCAGAGCAAGCGTGTTAATGCGTGGCATCTGGTGCCGCGCCCCTTCCTGTATATACATGAACACGGAGGTACGTGATGCGGAAACTGAAAGTGGCAGCCGTCCAGATGAGGATGAGTGCCGAGCCTTCCGAAAATATAGCAAAAGCCAAAGAAATGGTCATTCAGGCGGCCGATGCGGGCGCCCAGGTGGTCCTCTTGCCGGAACTCTTCGAGCGGCCTTATTTCTGTCAGGAACGCCAATATGAGCATTACGAGTTCGCGACGCCTCTTGCGGAGAACCCTGCGGTGAGAGAATTTCAGCAGGTGGCCAAGGACCGGGCTCTCGTGATTCCTGTCAGCTTTTATGAGAAGGCCGGTACAGTGCTTTACAACACGGTGGCCATGATTGACACGGACGGGGAAATCCTGGGGATTTACAGGAAGACCCACATACCGGATGACCATTTTTATCAGGAGAAATTCTACTTTACGCCGGGTGACACGGGCTTTAAGGTTTGGGATACGGCATATGGAAAGATTGGCGTCGGTATTTGCTGGGACCAGTGGTTCCCGGAGTGCGCCAGGGCCATGGCTCTGGCCGGGGCTGAGCTGATCCTCTACCCGACGGCCATCGGCTCCGAGCCCATCCTGGAGGCGGACAGCATGCCCCACTGGCGGCGCTGCATGCAGGGGCATGCGGCTGCCAACCTGGTGCCGGTCATCGCCGCCAACCGGATTGGCCTCGAGAGCGTCGCGCCCTGCAAGGAAAATAACAACCAGACATCATCCTTGAACTTCTACGGGTCTTCATTTATCACAGACGAGACCGGGGCCTTGATTGCGGACGGCAGCAGGGACCGGGAGGAGGTGCTGGTCGCTGAGCTGGACCTGGACGAGGCCTATGCGACCCGGATGAGCTGGGGTGTTTTCCGCGACCGGCGGCCGGAGTGCTATGGGATACTGGCGGGAGAAAATGAGGCCGCCGGTAAGCGTCGCATTTGAAAACGGTGGAAAATCCCTTTAGAATTTGGCGGAAAGGCTGTGTTAAAATAGTGGTGCAATGGGAATAGCCCGTCATGTATTCGTCTGTTTCGCCCATATGTGACGGGCGCGGACAAAGAACGACAGGCATCCGGGTAGGGATGTCAGAGGAGGCCAATCATGAAATTTGAAAATGTCAATGTGCTTCCGATTTGGGGCGCATCTGTTCCGGGCAATACCGGCAAGAGCAAGACCGATATCCTGAAGTGGGATGAAAGCATCACGATGGAGGACGTTTTCACCAAATATCCCGGCGTCTGGGACAAGAGCTGCGACGAGCTCGGCGATATGAAGGGGTGTGACACGATGGTCTACCGCCAGGAAATCCTCGGCGGATATGCGAAGGAGACCTACGACGACGTTCCATTCCTGGTGCCTTATCTTGTCGAAGGCGCGGATACGGCCGTCATCGTGTGCCCGGGCGGCGCCTACATGTTCAAGTCCATGGAGGGGGAAGGCTCGGACATTGCTCATTTCCTCAATGAGGCAGGTATCAGTGTGTTTGTCCTCTGGTATCGCACCTATCCCTACCATTCGCCGCTCATGTTCATGGACTGCCAGCGGGCCGTGCGCTACGTGAGGTATCATGCTGCCGAGTACGGCATTGATCCCGATAAGATCTCTACGATCGGTTTTTCTGCAGGCGGCAACCTCTGCGGTGTGGAAGCCATTGTGTTCGGCAATGCGCCGGCAGCATATGAAGGGTATACACCCGATGAAATCGATCAGGTGGACGGCAGCGTAAATGCGGTCGCCATGTGTTATCCCGCCATCGACATGTCTGTGGACAAGGCCCTGGCCTGCATCGCCGGCCGGGAGGTCTACGACGATCTGGACAGGCGCCGTGCATTTGCGGAGACGCTGGATATGCGGTCACACCTGACGGAGAACTGCCCGCCCATGTTCCTTTGCAACGCCATGAACGATGATGTGGTGCAGCCCCAGTTCCTGGCGGAGCTGGCCATGAAGGCCTTTGCTCTGAAGGTCGACTGTGAACTGCACATGTTCCCGGTGGGCGGACATGGCTTCGGCGGCTGCGTCGTGCGGCCGGGTCCCTTTGGAACGCCGGATTATTCTGTGGTGGAGCAGTGGAAGGGGCTATATGTGAACTGGCTGAAGAGGCTGTTTGGGTAAATGGTCTGAGCGGGGAAAATGGGAATCAGGGACGGTTCCTTTTCCCACTTTTCGATTTACGGAGCTGGGGAAAATGGGAATCAGGGACGGTTCCTTTTCCCACTTTTCGTTTTACGAAAAGTGGGAAAAGGAACCGTCCCTGATTCCCATTTTCCCCGATTCCCAGTTTTTATTTCCCGTAACGTAGCGGATCCGCCACCGTCCTGCGGAAGAAGGCGATCAGCGGTCCCATAAAGAAGGCGGTGATGATGGTGCCGATGCCGGGCATGACGCCCAGGAGGGTGCCCGCCAGGGTGCAGATGAGGTCGGATGTGATGCGAACGATTCTGAAATCCCAGCCTTTCCGCTCAGAAAGGGTCAAGGCGATGGCGTCGTAGGTGGACACGCCCAGGTCACCGGTGAAATAGAGGGCGGAAGCCAGGCACATGATGACCACGGCCATGAGCAGGAAGAGCAGGCGGACGACGAAGGATGGGCCGGGCAGGAGGGTGTTCCAGAGCCAGGCCGAGAAATCCACCACGTACCCCAGGAGAAAGAGGTTGATGAAGGTGGCGATGCCGATCTTCTTCCGGTCCAGAAGGAAATAATCCACGGCCAGGAGGATCAGGTTGATCACCATGTAGACGGGGCCGAAGCCGAAACCGCTGAATTTGTTCCAGACGCCGTGGGCGAAGACCTGGAAGGGGTCCAGACCCATGGTGGAGTACTGGAACATGCCGACGCTGAAGCCGGCGATCAGGACGCCGCAGACGGTGAGGGCAATCCTGCGATGCATTTCATTTTTCATGATCAGAACCTCCGTTTCGGGCTTTGCCCGGGTGGTTTTATTTGTAATGTCAACCAGAAGAAATGATAACGTTTTGACCGCGGGATGTCCAGAACAATTCAGGCGCTACGCATGTTCAAATCGGAACTTCTGACATAAAAACAAGACCCCGGTCCAAAGCCCTGCGGACGTATCGTTCCGCAGAGCTGTGACCGGGGCAGCTGTTATTATCTGTGAAGTTCTCAAGATTTGGGTTTCTGCGATACACCTGATCTCACAGCGCAGCGGCTGGGGAAGCTGCCCTTATTCTGTGAAGCTCTCATGAATTAAGCTTCCGCAATGCACTCAATCTCGCAGAGAGCGCCCTTGGGCAGGTCCTTGACAGCAAAGCAGCTGCGGGCCGGCTTGGAGGTGAAGTAGCGGGCGTAGACGGCATTGAAGGCGGCGAAGTCCGCAATCTCGGCCAGGAAGCAGGTGGTTTTGACGACCTTGGCGGCGCCTGAGCCGGCCGCCTCGAGAATGGCAAGGACATTTTTGCAGCTCTGCTCGGCCTGGGCTTCGATTCCTTCAGGCATGTCACCGGTGGCCGGGTCCACGGGGAGCTGGCCGGAGGTGAAAATCAGACCGGAGGCGATGTAGGCCTGGGAATAGGGGCCGATGGCGCCGGGGGCGTTTTTGGTATCGATCACTTGCATGGTGGAAAACCTCCTTTTTTTGATATCGCGGCTGGGTTCCTGGGGAACATCAACTGCCATTATTATACTTCAAAAATGACTCCCTGCGGTAAAAAGATCAGCAGTGTCTTTATTTGCATGAGATCGGGACGGAATACGGGAAGGGCGGGTTGCAGGCCGGGGGAGAGCAGTGTAAAATGACGATAGATTAATTTCCTGAGAGGATATTGGATGATTCACGCTTTATTTTCCGAACTCAGAACTATCTATGAGACGACGCCGGGCAACCCCCACACCTTCCGCCTGACCATCAAAATGAAGGACATGGTCAGGGAAGCTGTGCTGCAGCAGGCGGTAAGACTGACCATGGAGCGCTATCCCTACTTCCGTGTCAGGCTTGCTGTGCACGGCGGGGAGTTCACTTTCGAGGACAATGACATGCCGGTGCCTGTCCTGCATCGGGACGAGCCGGTCCTGCTGGCCTCAGAGGAGACGGCCGGCCACCTGCTGGTATATTGCTGGTGGAAAAATAAAATCCACATCGACTGTTATCACGCCCTGACGGACGGCGGCGGGATTTACCCGATGCTGAAGACGTTCCTTTACTACTACTGCTCCCTCTATTACGGCAGGCAGCTGGCAAATGACAACATTCGCCTTGCCGAAGATCCGGTGGATCCCCTGGAGTGGGCCGACCCCGCCAGAGAGAAAATCGAGACGCCGGGTATCCTGCATATCCCCAAATGGCGGAGTCCGGCTTTTCAGCTTCGCGACAGCAAGGTCGTCCGCCTGCAGGAAAAGTGCATCGTCTTCAATATCCGCATTCCCGAGGATGAATTCATGAGCTTCAATCTCTCCAACGACGGGAGTCCCAGCTCCATTCTGGCCCTTCTCCTCGCGCGGGCCATCGATCAGGTACACCCGGATAAGGAGCTGCCGACGGTCATTGCCGTGTGCGTGAACCAGCGCCCCATGCTGAGAGCCCCGCTTGCCCATCAGAGCCTGGTCGGCGATGCCCGCCTGGTCTATGACGAGAGAATCAAGAAGCTGCCTTTTTCCATGCAGGAGACCTGCTTCCGCGGGCGGGTGAGTCTTCAGACGGACGCGGACCCTGTTCTGGAGGATATCAAACAGTATCAGCAGCTGATGTCTGACCTGAAAGGGCTCACCATGGCGGAGCGTCACGCGCGCTGTGTGGCCGACATGGACAACCTGACGGCGTGCCTGACCGCTACGGTCAGCTACACCGGAAAGGGTGTTTTCGGGGACGCGGAGTACTACGTGCAGGAATTCCATGCCCTGCCGAGCACGGCCCTGCCGTCCAGCGCCACACCCCTCACCCTGGAGCTCAGCGCTGTGAACGGGAGCTTCTATGTGAACTTCCTTCAGTATTTTGAGGAGCAGGACATCCTGGATGCCTTTATCGGGCAGCTGAGGGAGGGCGGCATCAATTATGACGTGCTCTACCAGGAGACGGCGAGGTATCCGGGGATGCCGGACCTTTTTTCCGGGGATTTTGAATGAGGGCTTTGGGAAATGAAGGCCTGCCGCATGCACCTGGTGTAAGGAAACTACGCGGGATGGTCAAAAATCCTGGGAATCAGACCTCTGTTCTGGCTATTTTGAATGAGCCTTGCGAAAAGTGAAGGCCTGCCGCATGCGGCTGAGACAAGGAGATTACGGCGGGCTGATTGACAATCGGTTTTGACAGTGAGTAAATGACGGGAGGTTTTGCTATGATTATGGAGAAGAGTTGCGGTGCTGTCGTGTATTTTGAGGATGAAGGCGGTCGGGTCTATCTGCTCGAGCATATGGTCGGCGGCCACTATGCCATGTGCAAGGGGCATGTGGAAGGAAATGAGACGGAGAGCGAGACCGCAGTCCGCGAAATTCAGGAGGAGACCGGCATCACAGTTACGTTGGATACCGGCTTTCGTGAGACCGTGACCTATAGTCCGAGGCCGGGGCACATGAAGGATGTTATTTATTTCATTGGCCGCGCGGACAGTATGGATACAATCAACCAGCCGGAGGAGGTGCAGGGAATCTGTTGGCTGCCCTATGGGGAGGCCATGAATTTAATCACCTATGACACGGACAGGGCGATTCTGGAGAAAGCGGAGCAGTACCTGGCGCGGTGAGCGCCTTGAGCATATACCCGGTATTCGGGGAGGAGTTTTATTATGGAAATGCTGACACTGGAAAAGGCAAAGGAAATCAACGCCACCATGGTCACGGAGGACCATCTGATCCTCCATGCGGCCAATGTGTCCGCCGCCATGGGCGCCATGGCGGACCACTTCGGTGCGGACAAGGAACATTGGGAGGCGGTCGGCTGGCTGCACGATTACGACTATGAGAAGTTCCCGGAGGAGCATCTGGCCCATACTGAGGAGCCGCTGCGGGAACTGGGTGTTCCGGAGGAGGATATCCGGGCGATTTTGTCCCATGGATATGGAATCTGCACGGATGTGGAACCCATTTCCGATATGGAGAAGAGCCTTTTCACGGTGGATGAGCTTACGGGCATCGTCCAGGCGGCGGCCAGAATGCGTCCCAACGGCATCACGGACCTGGAGGTCAAGAGCTTCATGAAGAAGTGGAAAGACAAGAGGTTCGCTGCCAAGTGTGACCGTCCGCTGATTCTGAAGGGCTGCGAGATGCTGGGGATGGACCTCAAGGATGTCGCCGGGATTGTCATCGAAGGGATGAAGGCCCATGCGGAGGAGTTGCAGCTGACGGGGAAGTGAAGATGGCTTTGTCGGAGGAGGAGACTCGAGGAAAGCTGCGAGTGATGGGGTAATGAAGAAGCCCCTTCCGGCAGGGAAACTGTGGCTGACGGGGAAATGAAGAAGTCCCTCACGGCAGGGAAACTGTGGCTGACAGGAAAGTGAAGAAGTCCCTGTTGATGGAGAGGATGTGGCTGGCATGCGGTGCATGCCAGATTTCTGTGAAGGAGAAAATGTGAGTGCCCGCGGGCATTCAGCTGCGACGAGGTGATTATTAATGACTGATGTGGTGGCGGCCCTCATTTGGAATGGAGGACGTTTCATGATTTGCAGGCGGCCGGCCTACAAGGCGCGTCCGCTGCTGTGGGAATATGTGGGCGGCAAGGTTGAGCCGGGTGAGACCAAGCAGGAAGCTTTGGTCCGTGAGTGCCGGGAGGAACTGGATGTCACGGTGTCTGTGGGCGACGTTTTTATGGAAGTTGTCCACGAGTATCCGGACATTACCATACGGCTGACCCTTTTCCACGCGGAAATTGCGGAGGGCACGCCAAAGCTGCTCGAGCACGTGGACCTTCAGTGGATCCTGCCGGAGGAGATCCCCAATTACGAGTTCTGCCCGGCGGACAAGGATATCAATGAGCGAATCGCCGCTGAGGCGGCTGGTTTTTGTGGATAAGGAGAGGGAATGAGCGGAGCATTTGTGAAAATCGACCTTCACGGCCTGCGCTGGGAGGAGGCCAGGGCTGTCATCGACCGCGCTCTGGCGTCTGCCGGCCCGACGACCTACCAGCTGCAGCTGGTGCATGGATACAACAGGGGGACCAGTCTCAGAACCAACATTCAGGACTGGTATCGGTACGAGCCCAAGGTCAAAAGAATTATACCGGGCGACAATCCGGGAATTACGGTGCTGGTGCTGAAGGAATTGTACTGAGGCGGACGTGAGAATATGGTGATTGGTATTATTTCAGACACGCACAATCTTTTGCGTCCCGATGTCCTCGCGGCACTTCAGGGCTGCGACCGGATCCTCCACGCCGGAGACATCGCGAAACCGGAGATATTGACGACTCTTGAGGCCATCGCCCCGCTGACCGTCGTCCGGGGAAATGCAGACAAGGACTGGGCGCAGGCGCTTCCTCTGACGGAGAGTTTCGAGCTGGCGGGTCTGCGTTTTTTCATGACTCATAAGAAGAAGGACATTCCGGCGGGAATCGAGGCGGATGTGGTCATTTTCGGACATTCCCACAGGTATGAAGAGACGCGCCATGGGGAGACTCTTTTTCTGAACCCTGGCAGCTGCGGGCCGCGGCGGTTTACCCAGCCCATCACCATGATGATCATGGAGATTAAGGATGGGCAGGTGGAAGTCAGGAAGCTGACGTTTGCCCATGGGGAGAAGCAGACGAAGGCCCCGGCCGGCGACCTCAGGGATATGGTCGAGGGCATTGTGAGAGATGTGAACAAGAGCCGCACGGTGCAGGAAATTGCCGGAAAGTACCGTATTTCCGAGGACCTGGCGGACCAGATTTGCCGACTCTACCTGACCCATCCCGGAATCGATGCGGAGGGGCTGATCATGAAGATGGAGCTCTATCAGGCGGGAAAATGAAAACCCGGTCGAGGGCCTGGGGGAGACGGTGGCAATCAGAGACGGAACTGGAATCAGGGTCGGTGGGAATCAGGGACGGTTCCTTTTCCCAGTTTTCAAAGAAAACAGGGAAAAGGAACCGTCCCTGATTCCCA
>CAMONF010000127.1 GCA_946620335.1 uncultured Clostridia bacterium | reverse complement strand
GCCGCTGATATCGAGAAAAAAGCCGTGACCGTGGCCATCAAGGTCGGTGCGAACGGCAAGACCTTCGGCTCCATTTCCACCAAGGAAATCGCTGATGCCGCCAAGGATCAGCTGGGGCTCGAACTTGACAAGAAGAAAATGGTCCTGGACAACCCCATCCGTGAGCTCGGCGAGAGCGCTGTCCTGGTCCGCGTACACCCCAAGGTCACCGCAAAGTTGAATGTCATCGTCAAAGAAGCCTGACGGCAGAGGACATAGATGGAAGAAGCACTCATCAAACGGATCCCGCCCCACTCCTCTGAGGCGGAAAAATCGGTGGTCGGCGCCATGATGATGGGCCATGAGGCCGTGGAGACCGCCCTGGGTATTCTAACCCGGGAGGACTTTTACGAGTCCCAGTATGGTGTGCTCTTCGAGGCTATGAAGGAGCTCCACGAGGCGGACAAACCCGTCGACGTGGTGACGCTGCAGAACCGGCTCCGGGAGAAGGACGTACCGCCCGAGGTGGCGGATATCCCCTTCCTGAGCGACGTGATCTCCTCGGTCCCGACTTCCGCCAACGTCCGCTACTATGCGGAAATCGTCAGCGAAAAGGCCGCCCTGCGGAGGCTCATCAAGGCTGCCGCGGACATCGAGAACGACTGCTATCAGGGCAAGGAGGAAATGTCCGCAGTCATGGAGAAGGCGGAGAAGACCATGTTTTCCGTCCTCCAGCAGCGTCAGACCGAGGAATTCACCCCGGCCAAGGACGTGGTCCTGGACGTGCTGCTCCGCATCGAGGAAGCCTCCAAGGCCAGGAGCAATGTCACCGGTCTCTCCACCGGCTTTATCGACCTGGACTACAAGACATCCGGCCTTCAGAACTCTGACTTTATCCTCATCGCCGCCCGCCCCTCCATGGGCAAGACGGCTTTCGCGCTCAACATACTTCAGTATATCTGCTTCCACGAAGGGGAGGCCGGCGTCATTTTCTCCCTGGAAATGTCGAAGGACCAGCTGATGAACCGTCTCCTGTCTCTGGTCTCTCACGTGGATTCCCAGAAAATAAGGACCGGCCAGCAGCTGCTGGATGATGACTGGCTCCGCCTCGTGGAGGCGGCGGGCATCATTTCCAACTCGTCCCTCATCATAGACGACACCCCGGGTCTTACCCTCCAGCAGTTCCGGTCAAAGTGCCGGAAGTACAAGCTGGAACACGATATAAAAATCATCTTTGTAGACTACCTCCAGCTCATGGCGGGCAACGGCGGCAGAAGTGACAACCGCCAGCAGGAGATCTCCGATATCTCCCGCGCCATGAAATCGCTGGCCAGGGAGCTCAATGTGCCTGTGGTAGCCCTTTCCCAGCTGAACCGAGGCGTTGAACAGCGTGAGGACCACCGTCCCATGCTGTCCGACCTCCGTGAGTCAGGGGCTATCGAGCAGGACGCTGACGTTGTCATGTTCATCTACAGAGACGATTATTATAATAAAGATTCAAGTGAAAAGGGAATCGCTGAGATCATCATAGCCAAACAGAGAAATGGCCCGATCGGCACCGTCAAGCTGGTCTGGTTGTCCGACCTCACCAAGTTCGCCAATATGAAGAAGAACGCAGGTCGGAATATTGACGGAGAAAAGGAGAGAGACTGAAAATGTACACAATCGACGACATCCGAGCCACTGATCCCGAGATCGCCGCCGCTATAGAGTCGGAATTCGAGCGTCAGAACTCCCACATCGAGCTGATCGCCTCCGAGAACTGGGCCAGCAAGGCCGTTATGTCCGCTCTGGGTTCCATCCTCACCAACAAGTATGCTGAGGGCTATCCCGCCCACCGCTATTACGGCGGTTGCGAGTACATGGATGACATCGAGGAGCTGGCCAGGAACCGCGCCATGAAGCTCTTCGGCTGCACCTACGCCAACGTCCAGCCCCATTCCGGAGCGCAGGCAAACTTCGCCGTCTTCTATGCTCTCCTGCGGCCGGGCGACGTCTTCATGGGCATGAGCCTGGATGAAGGCGGCCACCTGACGCACGGATCACCCGCCAACGTCTCCGGCGATTACTTTAAGTGCGTACCCTACGGCGTCAACGACGACGGCTTCATCGATTATGACGAGATGGAGCGTCTGGCCATCGAGAACAAGCCGAAGCTGATCGTAGGCGGCGCCTCCGCCTACTGCCGCATCATCGACTTCAAGCGGATGCGGGAGATCGCTGACAAGGTCGGCGCCTATCTTATGATCGACATGGCCCACATCGCCGGCCTGGTGGCCACTGGGATTCATCCGAGTCCCTTCCCCTATGCCCACGTCGTGACGACCACGACCCACAAGACCCTCCGCGGTCCCCGTGGCGGCATGATCCTCAGCACCGAGGAATTCGCCAAGGAGCACAAGCTCAACAAGGCCATCTTCCCCGGCTCCCAGGGCGGTCCCCTCATGCACTGCATCGCAGCCAAGGCTGTCGGCTTCAAGGAGAACCTGGAGCCCGCCTTCGTGGACTATACCCAGCGCATTGTGGACAATGCCCAGGCCCTCTGCAAGGGTCTCATGAACAGAGGCGTCAAGATCGTATCCGGCGGCACGGACAACCACCTCATGCTGGTCGACCTGCGGGGCCTTGAGCTGACGGGCAAGGAGCTCCAGAACCGCCTGGACGAGGCCAACATCACAGCCAACAAGAACACGGTCCCCAACGATCCCAGGTCTCCCTTCGTGACCAGCGGTCTCCGTCTCGGAACTCCGGCCGTCACCACCCGCGGCCTTGGCGTCGAGGACATGGACAAAATCGCCGAGGCAATCGCCCTGGTCATCGAGAGCGAGGACAATATCCCCGCCGCCCGTGCCATCGTCAAGACCTTGACCGACAAGTACCCGCTTGAGAAATAAGGAACGGACTGACAGGAACACCACCCAGGCGGCTTCGGCCGCCTGTACTTTTCGCATATGACAAGGAAATACCTATGATGAACAAAAAATGGCAGCGGATCACCGCTGCCGTCATAGCCATCCTCCTGGCACTGGCCATGCTGCTTTCACTGGTCGTCCCGGCCGGCGCCTCTGAGGATGTACCGTCGGACGAGGAGGAGAGCTTCAGTGAAGAGACAGAGGCATCCGAAGAGGAGGAAGCCCCTGAATCAGAAGCAGCCGGGGAGGCCGTCGCAGGCGACTGCCTTCGGATCCCGGATGACGCGGTCATCCTGAACGGCGTCAGCATAGGCGGCATCGACGTCTCGGGCATGCACCGGGAGGAAGCCGCCGCCGCTGTCTCCGCGCAGGCTGAGGAACTGGAGAACGCCACGCTGACTATCCGCGCAGGCGGCGAATCCCTGTCAGCCCCGGTCCGGGACCTGGGTTTTACCTGGGTGAACGAGGACGTGGCGGACGAGGCTGTGAGCGAGGGCAATGTGGGAAACATCCTGGAACGCTACAAGAGCCGGAAGCAGGTCGCCCACAGCGGCAAGAGCTACCTGATCGAGCGGTCCTTCAACGATGAGACAGTCTCCTCCATGGTGGAGGAGCTGGCGGATGAGGTATACACGCCCAGCAAGCCTTACGGCCTCACCTTCAACGACAATTATGAGCTTACGGTGACAGAAGGGGCGGACGGCTTCCGGATCCTTACCAAGGAGTCCATCAACAACCTTCTCCTCTACCTGGACACCGGCTGGGTCTCCGGAGACCCGACCCTTGAGATGATCACGGACAAGATCGATCCCTCCGGTGACAAGGAAGCCCTGTCCCAGATCCATGACCTCCTTGGCAGCGCGGAGACGGACTATTCCTCCAGCTCCAGCGCCAGAGCTCAGAACATCCACAACGGGGTGGAGCTTATTTCCGGGACCATCGTATATCCCGGCGACTCCTTCTCCATGCTGGACAAGGTCGTCCCCTTCTCCGAGGAGAATGGCTACGCGCTGGCGCCATCCTATGCCGAGGGTTCTGTCGTGGATACCTACGGCGGCGGCATCTGCCAGGTATCGACGACCCTGTATATGGCCCTGCTCAGGGCTGAGCTCCAGGTGGACATGCGGTGCGCCCACTCCATGATCGTCAACTACGTTGTCCCGGCCATGGACGCCGCCATCTCCCAGGAGGGCGGCAAGGACCTCCAGTTCACCAACAACCTGGACCATCCCATCTATATCTATGGCAGCGCCTGGGACGGCACCCTCTTTATTGGCATTTACGGGGTGGAGACGAGGTCGGAGGAACGGAGCGTAAGCTTCCGCAGCGAGACCCTCAAGGAGACGCCGATCGGGACCGCCATCGTCGGGGACCTTTCCAAGCCCATGGGCGAGGTCTCCATTTCCAGCAGCGGCCATACCGGGCTGGACGCGCGGCTCTGGAAGGACGTCACCGTGAACGGGGAGACCACCTCCACCGATTTCAACTACAGCGAATACGCCATGTCGCCGCTGACCTACGTGGTGGGTTGTAAGACCAGCTCCCAGGCGGCCTTGGACGCGGTCGAATCCGCCATCGCCACCAACAACATCAACAGGGTCTACCAGGTCCTGAACGATTACGGGTATTAAGAAAATGCCAACACGCTCGCTGATCGTCGCCGGCCCCATTGCGTTGGCGGCATCTATACAGCTTTGGAACATGCAGGAGAGGGAACTCATGAATCGGTTCCCTCCCTTTTTTACTGACCGCCTCCGCGCTCTGCCGGACCTGGACCGCGCCGATGAGGCGCTGGCGGTAATCCGGTCCTCCGGCGCCCTTTGGGCCTCGGAGCTGGGGGAGGGCGGCCTCTTCTCCGCCCTCTGGATCATGGCCGAGGAAATGAAGACAGGCCTCATCGTGGACATGAAAAAGATCCCGATCCGTCAGGAGACGGTCGAGATCCTGGAGGTCTACGAGATCGATCCATATTACGCCCTGTCGGGCGGGGCAGTGCTGGCTGTGACGGAGGACCCGGCGGGGGTCCTTGCCGCCCTGCGGGAGGCAGGCCTGTCGGGCACAGTCATCGGGACTTTGCGGAATACGGCGGACAGGCTGATCCTGAACGGGGACCACGTGCGCTGCCTGGACAGGCCGAAGGCGGACAGCTTTCTGACTACGGATATCCGGTGAGGGGAAAATACCGGTCCTTCAGAGGGAAAAGAGGCTCTTCAGCCGACGTGGATTCTGCGAGAAGGCACTCTTCGTGCCTTCATTTTCTGCGTTCATGAGTAACCGGCACCCGCCGTCTGTCAGCGGGCATCCAGTGAGAAGACGAACTCCGTGCCTACATTTTCCGTGCTCATGACGGAGATGGTCTGGCCGTGGGCGGAGATGATCTCCTTGGCGATGGAAAGCCCCAGGCCTGTTCCGGTCCGGTCCCGGCCGCGGGAGGCATCGGTCTTGTAGAAGCGGTCCCAGATCTTGGGCAGTTCATCTTTGGGGATGCCGCAGCCTTCGTCCTTGACGGAAATATAGCATTTGTCCCTCCGGAGCGTGGTTTCCAGCTTGATGCGGGAGCCGCGGTCGGAGAATTTGACGGCATTGTCGAGCAGGTTGTAGACGACCTGCTCGATTTTTTCTTTGTCCCCCTCCACAAAGAGGGCCTCGTCCGTCAGGACCAGGTCTATGCCGATCTTCTTGCGCCGGCAGGAACCTTCGAACACAGCGGCGGTGTCCCGCAGCATGCTGTTGATGTCGAACCGGGACATGTTCAGGACGACCCGGTCGGCATCTGCGCTGTTCAGGGTCAGAATGGACTTGGTCAGCTTTTCCAGGCGGTCCACCTCGGAGCTGATGATTTTGAGATATCGTTCATAGAGCTCCGGCGGGATGGTCCCGTCCATCATGGCTTCCGTGAAGCCCTTGATGGAGGTGAGCGGCGACCGGAAATCGTGGCTGACGTTGGAGATGAATTTGGTCTGGTAGTCCTTGTTCTTCTGGAGCTCCACAGCCATCATGTTGAGGGAGTCGGCCAGGTAGCCCATCTCATCGTGGGAGGATACCTCGATCTTGTGGCTGAAGTTGCCGGACGCGAACTGACGGGCTCCGGCGATGATGTGTTTGAGGGGCGCATAGACGCTGATGCTGAAGATGAGGAGTATGGAGAAGGACAGAAGGAAGTTGAAGAGGGTAACCCAGTGAAGGGCTATCCGCAGGGACCTGACATCCTCGGTGATGATACTCATGCTTTGGCTGACAGCCAGATATCCTCTGGTCTGCAGGCCGCTGGTCACGGGCACCATGACATTCAGGTAATCCTTGTCGTATTGGTCGTAGAAGCTGCCGATCTCATAATACTGGGGGCCGAAGGCGGCGTAATTGAAGTTCTCTATGGTGCGAGGTGCGCTGGTGATGGCCCTGCCGGTGTTGAGAATCTCGCTGCCGCCTGTGTCGATCAGGCGGATGGTGGTGCCGGAGACCTTGGCGATGACCGTCAGGTTCTCGTAAAGATCCTCCAGGGTCTCGGTCTTTGAAAAATAAGACCTGGCCCCGGCCGTCGACAGTCGGTTGGCCTCCACGTAGAGGTCCTCGGCCCGCTGGGCCACCAGCCGGTTCTCAATCAGCTGGGTCCCCAGCGATTCCACCACGAAGAACATGAGGAAGGCGAGGATGGCGTATGTTCCGATGAATTTGAGGTAGAGGAATCGCTTCATGGTTGTTTACCTTCTGGATGGGAAGACCGGGCGGGCAGTGTGGGGAAGATATTCCGGGATGCAGCATACGTTTGCGCCTGAAAAAAGAATGACCGGGGTGTGCAGTGCGGGGAAGATATTCCAGGATGCAGCATTTACGTTCGTCTTAAATCGAGGAATGACCAGGACGGACAGTTCGGAGAAGAAATACCGGGATCAGGCATTTATTTCCGTCTGAAAGAAAAGAGCGGCCGGTGCGGGAAAGCCGGATGCCTTCCCATAACCCGGCCGCCTTTTTGCTGTGGTCATGCTTAGACGGAATCAGCCTTCCTTCACCTCAAATTTATAGCCGATTCCCCAGACTGTGGCGATGGACCAGCCGTTGCGGTCCTTGATCTTTTCCCGGAGGCGCTTGATATGGACATCGACGGTGCGGGTGTCCCCGACGTATTCATAGCCCCAGATATGGTCCAGGAGCTGCTCTCGGGTGAAGACCCGGTTCGGCTGGGACGCCAGGAAATAAAGCAGTTCCAGCTCCTTCGGGGGCATGTCTACATTTTTGCCATTGTAGATGACGGAGTAGTTGGTCTGGTTGATGATGAGGCCGGGGTACTCCACCATGTCGACCCCGGCGGGCACTTCCCGGCGGGTCTCCGTGGCCTTCACGTAGCGCCGGAGGACGGCCTTGACGCGGGCCACCAACTCCTTGGAGTCGAAGGGCTTGATGATGTAGTCGTCGGCGCCGAGTTCCAGGCCAAGGACCTTGTCGAAGGTCTCGCCCTTGGCGGAGAGCATGATGATGGGGGTGTCCCGGCGCTGGCGGATCTCCCGGCAGATCTCGTAGCCGTCCTTGCCGGGCAGCATGAGGTCCAGGATGACCAGGTCGGGGGAGAAGCTCTCGAAGAGGTCCAGAGCCTCGTAGCCGTCGGCTGCTGTCCGGGTCTCGAACATTTCCTTGGTCAGATAGAGGGAAATGAGCTCCGAAATATTGAGATCGTCGTCGACGATCAGGATCTTCTGTTTGACTGCCATGGTTTTCTCCGTTCTCAGTTCATTTGATTTCAGCGATCGTCACGCCGGCGTCACCTTCGCCGTACTCGCCCAGGCGGAAGGACTTGACGTGCTTGTTGCGGCGCAGGTACTGCTGAACGCCCTTGCGGAGGGCGCCGGTCCCCTTGCCGTGGACGATGCGGACGCTGGGCAGGTGGGCCAGGGCCGCGTCATCCAGGAACTTGTCCAGCTCCATACAGGCCTCGTCCACCGTCTTGCCGAGGAGATTGATCTCCATGGTGGCGGAGGAGGACTTGTTCATGCGGAGCTTGCCGGAGGAGGTGTGCTTTAAGCCGGGGGCGGTGATGTCCGCCTCCGCGACTTTTTCCAGGTCGTTCAGGCGCACCTTGGTCCGCATGATGCCCAGTGTGACAAATAAATACCCCTTGGCATCCGGCAGGGTGCTGACCGTTCCCTTCAGGTTCAGGCTGATGACACGGATGGCGTCGCCGATGTGGATATCCTGGGGACGAAGGTTGCCAGTCTTGTTCTCGTCGGCGCCCTTTAAGTCGCCGATGTTCTTGTTCATGTCGCCGATCCGGCTCCGGAGGCCTTCGCGCTGCTGCTCCATCTCCTTGCCGGAGGCGATGCCGCCGTGCTTGGCAAAGTAACTGATGGTCTTGTCCGCGTAGTCCTTGGCCTCCTGGAGGATCCGTCTGGCTTCCACGGAGGATTCGGCGATCAGCTTCTGTTTCTGCTCTGCCAGATGTTCCTTCTGGTACTCCAGGTCCTTCTTCAGCTTCTCGATTTCCCGGCGGGTGGTTTCTGCCTCCTGGCGCTCCTTCTCCAGGTTGATCCGCGTCGTCTCCAGGTCGGAAATGACGTCCTCAAAGGTCTCCGCCTGGTCGGACAGGAGGGAACGGGCGTCCTCGATGATGGCTTCGGGGAGGCCGAGCTTTTTGGAGATGGCGAAGGCATTACTCTTGCCGGGAACACCGATGAGCAGCCGGTAGGTCGGGGAGAGGGTGGCGACGTCGAACTCGCAGGAGGCATTCTCCACGCCTTCCGTCCGGAGGGCGTAGATCTTGATCTCGCTGTAGTGGGTGGTGGCGATGCAGCGGACGCCCCGCTGGTGGAGGCTGTCCAGGATGGCCACGGCCAGGGCGGCGCCTTCCGTGGGATCGGTGCCGGCACCCAGCTCGTCGAAGAGGACCAGGGAGTCGGTGTCAGCCTCCTCCAGGAACTCCACGATGTTGGTCATATGGGAGGAGAAGGTGGACAGGCTCTGCTCGATGCTCTGCTCGTCGCCGATGTCCGCGTAGACCTCCCGGAAGAGGGCGATGCGGCTGCGGTCAGCCGCCGGTATGTGGAGGCCTGCCATGCCCATGAGGACCAGAAGACCGGTGGTCTTCAAGGTGACGGTCTTACCGCCGGTGTTGGGACCTGTGATGACCAGGAGGTCGAAGGTCTCGCCGACCCGGACGTCGATGGGGACCACCTTCTTCTTGGGAATCAGCGGGTGGCGGGCTTTTCGGAGGTCGATGATGCCGTCGTCGCCGATCAGGGGGCGGACGGCGTTCATTTCCAGAGCCAGGGAAGCGCGGGCGAAAATGAAATCAAGGGCGGAGAGGACCTCGTAGTCCTGGCGGATCAGACCGCTGGATTCCGCTAAGGATTCGGAGAGCTTTGCCAGAATGACCTCGATCTCTTTCTGCTCGGCAAGCTCCAGCTCGCGGATGTCGTTGTTGAGTTTGACCACGGAGGCCGGCTCGATGAAGAGGGTGGAGCCGGAGGCGCTCATGTCGTGGACAATGCCCGGGACGGAGGCCTTGTGCTCGGTCTTGACCGGAATGCAGTAGCGGCCGTCGCGGGTGGTGATGATGCTGTCCTGGAGATAGTCCTTGGCGTGGGCCGACACCAGCTTGGTGAGCTCGGTGCGGATCCGCTCACCTGCCGCCTTCATGTTCCTGCGGATGGAGCGGAGCGTCGAGGAGGCGTTGTCGCTGATTTCGTCCTCGGAGAGGATGCAGCGGCGGATCTCATCCGTCACAGGCCGGAGGCCTTCCAGGGAATTGAACATGCCTGAAAGACAGTCTTCGGGGGCGTCCTCCCTTTCACGGCGCCCGTAATTTTTGACCAGGCCTGCATTTTCCAGAAGCTTGCAGATCTCGAGGATCTCGCGGATATTGAGAGCGCTGCCCATCTCCAGTCGGCGCAGGGAAAGCCCCACGTCCACAGTGTTGCCGAAGGAAATGCTGCCCTTGGCGAAGAGGCGGGCGACCGCGGCGGCCGTCTCGTCCTGGAGCATGTTGATTTCATCCAGGTCGGTCAGCGGGCGGAGCGCACGGCATTTGGCGCGGCCCGGCTCCGAGGAGGCGCGGCCGGCCAGAAGGTCTATGATTTTATCAAATTCGAGTGTGTGTAATGCTTTATCGTTCATGTCCTCATTTTAACCCATTTGGTCTGTCAAGGAAAGGGGGTTTTCAAGGGGGCCGGGCGTATTAGTTACCTGACATTCATACTTTGTTCAT
>CAMONF010000126.1 GCA_946620335.1 uncultured Clostridia bacterium | reverse complement strand
TCCCACTTTTCATAAAATGAAAAGTGGGAAAAGGAACCGTCCCTGATTCCCATTTTCCATTCCCCCCTCAAGGCAAAAGTGGGAAAAGGAACCGTCCCTGATTCCCATTTTCCCCCTGCTCAATCCCGCAGGGCATGGAAGTCAATATTTGTCACCTCCAAGGTATCATATCCGGACCGTACATCGGCAGCCACAGTCTGATAGTCCACCCAGGGCAGAAGTTCTGCCTCCACGCGGGCAAATTCAGCGCTCTCCTCCGCGAAGTCCGCCAGCTCAGACCTGCCCTCGAAGATTTCAAGGAATTGACTGCCGGTCAGGGAGATGCCCATGGGAGCAAATCTGGCGGCCAGTTCGTCGGTGTAACCGTATACATCGGAGGCGGCCTCGTAGAATCCGCCGAGCTCTGTCAGGTTGGTCCCGTCGTAGCGGAGGGCCAGGGCGTGGATGCCGATGCCGTCCGCCAGGAGGAAGGTATCGTTCCGGGACTGGAGGCAGAAGGCGGTGCTGCCGCCGGTCTTGTAGGTGAAGAGGGAAATATACCCTGTATCTTTTCCGGGAACGGCGTAGAGGGAGTAGGAGCGGTCGGTACCGTAATTGTTGACGGTGTATTCCATTTCCCGGGAAGCGGCCAGGACGGCTTCGCCGTTCATTTCCTCGAAAATGCAGACACGCAGGCTGAAGTCAGCGTCCGTCTCCATGACCAGCAGCTCGTCCTGCCCGTCGTCATCCAGGTCGCGGATCAGGAAGGTCAGGGGCAGGCAGTCTGTGTTGTCGCCCCAGTTGTACTCCGGCATGTAGGGATTTCCGGTGTTCACATAGGTGCCTGTGCGCTCGCCGCTGTAGGCCAGGAAGCCTTTATAGGTCTTCAGATGCTTGGCGAAGGGCTCATTCAGGGCACGGAGGACAGCACTCCCGACGTCGAGCAGGCGGGTGGTCGTGCCCTCCGGCGCGGCTACCGCGTCGCGCGCTTCCTCGAGAATGATTTTGCGGACGTCATAGTAGGAGAGGTCCTCATTCAGGGACCAGACGAGGGAGACGGCGCCTGTCACGATGGGGGAGGCCATGGAGGTGCCGTCGTGCTTCGCATACAGGTTGCCGGGAGCAGCGCTCAGAATATCTACACCCGGGGCATAGAGGTCAATGGTACTGCCGTAATTGGAAAAGGGCGCCGTCGGATAAAGGGTTTCGCCGTCGGCTTTTTTGTCGATGGCGCCGACGATCAGGCAGTGGGCTTTCATTTGCTCGAAGGTCATGGGGGTGGAAGAAGTCCTGCCGAGGAAAACGTCATAGACCTCTTCCCTTATGGAGGCAATGTATCCGCTTGTCTTCGCGTCGGAGGGGGCATCTACGTCTCCTGCTTCTCCGTTACCCGCCGACTGGACGAAAAGGTAATTCTCGATACCCGCAGCTCTGAGCTCTTCCATGAGTCCCATGAGCTCCAAGGCTTTGAAATCGGACAATTTATGCATCAGGTCACAGTAATCGGAATAATCCACAGCCCGGTCATAGCAGGCCTTGTCCAAAATGTCTGCGGGTTTGATATTTCCGCTGTTATAGTATTCAGCGCTGTAAACGGAGCTGTTTAAAGACATGTTGATGACGCGGACAGCATCGTCCCTGATCATTTGCCGGGCATAGTTTACTAATAACGTGCTTGCACTTAAGGAATTGATATCGAGAGTGGCCAGGACAAGTTCGCTATAGGCGTTGACGCCACGGATTCCGGACTTGTTTTTATTGGCGCCGATAAGGCCGGAGACATGGGTTCCATGGACATTGCTGTTGTCAGCACCGCCGTAAAGCTTATAAACAGCTGCCGCCAGATCCTCGTGATTCGGATCGATGCCTCCGTCGATTACACCTGTCTTGACGTAGGCGGTCGTCTCGATAGGGTCCGTTGCATCCCAGGCCCGGTAGGCGCCGATGGCTTCGGCCCACCAGTCATTTCCCTCCGGGTCCAGCTCATCGCAAGAGTCGCTGATCCGGTCAGGAACCGCTGGCCCTTCCCCGTCCTGTCCCGGCGTGTAATTGAATGGCTCGCTGTATTCGCTGAGGTGAGTAGAAGAAGGCAGCTCCGGCAGGGCTAAAATGACACCCGGGAGCGTGTTCACGCTTCTGCAGGCCTCCTCGATCTCCTCATAAGTTTCCGCCTGGATCTTCAGCTGGAGGAAACGGTCGCCGGCCTGCGCGATCACTGCCCCCTGGGCAGCAGCGAGGATCTGGTCTGTAAACGCTTCATCCGCGGGGGCGGAGAGATAGACCTTCATCAGGTGGGGGAAATAGGCCACGAGGGCTTCGGTATCCAGCACCATCGACTCCGGAGAGGGAATAAAGCAGGTATCACCGCTTTCCAAGGTCATTTCCTCGCCTTCAATGGCGAGGCCGGACAGGTCGGGGATGGGCAGGGGCGTAGGGGTGGCCGGTTCTTCTGCCGCCGGTTCCGCCTCCTGGGTGGCCGGTTCTGTTTCCTCGGCGGGGAGAGTGGGTTCATTTTCCGAGGGGGAATCCACGGTCTCTACAGGAGTCTCCGTCTGGGAGCCCCGCATGCCGGAGATGATTCCCGGCAGCTTCAGACCTGCGAAAAATGCAAACAGGGCGAGAATGGCGAACAGAATGCCGCCCAGGATGCGTCGAAATGAGCCGGAACCTTTCATAGCTGTTCTCCTTTGTGTGGCGTAGGGTGGACGGGGATGTGCAGGCGGGCTATGCTGTGCAGGCTTTCATTATTCAATCGGTGAGTGCCTGCAGGGCCTCGGTGAGAGAGCTGTAAATGCCGGCGCACAAGGGCTTGATCTCCTCGGT
>CAMONF010000125.1 GCA_946620335.1 uncultured Clostridia bacterium | reverse complement strand
GGCAGCTACGGCAACCGTCCGCAGGGCGGCGATCGTACCGGCAGCTACGGCAATCGTCCGCAGGGTGACCGCACCGGCAGCTACGGCAATCGTCCGCAGGGAGGCGGCTTCGGGGGCAATCGTCCCCAGGGCGGATTCGGCGGCGGCCGTCCCCAGGGAGGCGCCCGTCCGAGCGACACCGACGGCGCACTGGTCAAGAAGACCACCCGCGATTACAAGAAGGACGGCGGTAAGGAATACGACAGAGCCAGGGAGGACCGCAGGGAGAATGGCCGTCACGGCCAGTTCGACTCCCAGCAGTCCGGCGGCAGAAAGAATTTCAACCGCGTGCCCAAGGCCCTGCAGAACAACCAGCCCAGGAACAATGAGAAGCCGAAGCAGGAGGCTGTCACAGAGCTCAAGCTTCCGGAGAAGATCACCATCCGCGATCTGGCCGAGAAGATGAAGCTGGCGCCGGCGGCCCTTGTCAAGGAGCTCTTCATGAAGGGTGAGATGGTCACATTGAACCATGAGATCACCTACGAGAAGGCGGAGGAGATCTGCCTCGAGCATGACATCATCGTCGAGCCGGAGGAGAAGGAGGACGTCATCGGCGCCCTTCTGGCCGAGGCCGAGGAGAAGGAAGAGGATATGGTCACCCGCCCGCCGGTCGTCTGCGTCATGGGCCACGTCGACCACGGCAAGACCTCCCTTCTGGATGCTATCCGCGATACTCACGTGACCGCCCGCGAAGCCGGCGGCATCACCCAGCATATCGGCGCTTATATGGTCACAGTTAACGGTGAGAAGATCACCTTCCTCGATACGCCCGGCCATGAGGCTTTCACGGCCATGCGTATGCGCGGCGCCAACTCCACGGACATCGCTGTCCTGGTGGTCGCTGCCGACGACGGCGTAATGCCCCAGACTGTCGAGGCCATCAACCACGCCAAGGCCGCCAATGTTGAGATCATTGTGGCCATCAACAAGATCGACAAGCCGGGTGCCAACGTCGAGCGCGTCAAGCAGGAACTGACCGAGTACGGCCTGGTGGCCGAGGACTGGGGCGGCTCCACCGTCTTCTGCCCGGTATCCGCCAAGACCCACGAGGGCATCGACAACCTTCTGGAAATGATCCTCCTGACCGCTGAGGTGGCCGAACTCAAGGCCAACCCCAACCGCAAGGCCCGCGGCCTCGTGCTGGAGGCCAAGCTGGACAAGGGCCGCGGCCCGGTGGCCACGATCCTGATCCAGAAGGGCACCCTGCACCAGGGCGATTTCATCGCCTGCGGCGCTGCCTCCGGCAAGGTCCGCGCCATGACAGACGAGAACGGAAAGCGCCTCCAGAAGGCCACACCGTCCATGCCTGTCGAGATCATCGGTCTCTCTGCCGTTCCCGGCGCCGGTGAAGTCCTGGTAGCCCTGGATTCCGACAAGGAGGCCAAGGCCTTTGCCCAGACCTTCATCGCCGAGGACAAGAAGACCCTGATCGAGTCCACCAAGACACAGATGTCTCTTGAGGACGTCTTCAACCAGATCAAGGAAGGCTCCCTCAAGGAACTGCCGCTGGTCGTCAAGGCCGACGTACAGGGCTCCGTGGAAGCTGTCCGCCAGAGCCTGATCAAGCTCTCCAACGAGGAGGTCGTGGTCAAGGTCATCCATGGCGGCGTAGGCACCATCACCGAGTCCGACGTGGCCCTGGCCAGCGCCTCCAACGCGGTCATCATCGGCTTCAACGTCCGGATCGATGCCACAGCCAAGTCCATCGCCGACACACAGAAGGTGGATGTCCACCTGTACAACGTCATTTACGAGGCCATCGAGGATGTCGAGCGCGCCATCAAGGGCATGCGGGCAGCTGTGTACGAGGAGAAGATCCTCGGCCACGCCGAGATCCGCCAGATCTTCAAGTCCTCCAAGACCGGCAACATCGCGGGCTCCTACGTCAAGGACGGTATCTTCCAGCGCAACTGCAAGATCCGCGTCTTCCGCGGCAGCGAGAAGCTCTACGAAGGCCAGCTTGAGTCCCTCAAGCGCTTCAAGGACGATGTCAAGGAGGTCCGCGAGGGCTTCGAGTGCGGTCTTGTCTTCAAGGATTGGGGCGACTTCGCCGTGGAGGACACCGTTGAGGCCTACACCATGGTAGAGGTACCGAGAGAATGAGAAAGAACAGTGCTAAAAATCTGCGGGTAAATCAGGAGGTCGCCCATGAGCTCTCGCGCATCATCCGCGACCTCAAGGATCCCCGCATCGCGGTCATGACCAGCGTCGTCGACGCGGTCGTGGCCACGGACCTGAAGACCTGCAAGGTCTATATCAGTGTCCTCGGCGACGAGACAGCCAGGGAGGAGACCATGGCCGGGCTGAACAGCGCGGCCGGCTTCATCCGCCGGGAGCTGGCCCATTCGCTGAATCTCAGGAACACCCCTGAGCTGACCTTCAAGCTGGACCGCTCCATCGAACGGGGCGTTGAAATGTCCCGCCTGATCGACGAAGTCATGAGCGGTGAGAGAAATGAAGACATTGAATGATCTGCTGCCGGAGGGGATCCGCACCGTGGCCATAGCCGGCCACGTGAACCCCGACGGCGACTGCGTCGGTTCGACCTGCGCCCTCTACCTGTATCTGAAGAAGACACGGCCGGAGCTGGCGCTGAGCCTCTACCTGGCCCGCCCCACGGATGACCTCATGTTCATGGACGTCATGAAGGAGGTCTCCTTCGAGGAGCCCGCGCCCTGGTCCCCGGACCTTATGATCACCTGCGATACAAGCTCGCTGGACCGGATCGGGTGCGGCGCCGGCCTCTTTGAGAAGGCTGAGCGGACCTTGTCCATCGACCATCACGTGAGCAACACGCGCTACGCGGATGAGACCTGGGTCGAGCCCGACGCTTCCTCCTGCGCGGAGGTCCTCTTCTACCTCTTTGAGGAGGATAAGATAGACCTGCCCATAGCCACTGCCCTCTACACAGGCCTCATTCATGACACCGGCGTTTTCCAGTACAGCAATGTGACGCGCCGTACCATGGAGGCCGGCGCCCGCTTGATCGGCATGGGCGTGCCCCACACCAGGATCATCGAGGAGTCCTTCAACGCGGCCACCTTCGGCCAGCAGCGGATCCTCGGCTGGTGCCTGGAGAACAGCCGTCTCTACCTGGACGGCCGGGTGGTGGCTTCCGTCTGCACCCAGAACGATATGGCCCGCTTCGGCGTGGAGGCCAAGGACACCGGCAGCGTGGTCGCTGTCCTAAGGCAGACCACAGGCGTGGAACTGGCCCTCTTCCTGTACGAGACGGAGCCGGGCACTTTCAAGCTGTCCCTGCGGAGCAACAGCTTCCTCAATGTGGCGGAGCTGGCAGCCCGCTACGGCGGAGGCGGCCACGTGAAGGCGGCCGGCGCGACGCTGAAGGGCAGTGCGCCGGCCCTGCTCGCGGAGGTGCTTGGGACCGCCGCTGCCATGCTGGAGGAGAGCGATGTATAACGGCGTTGTCAACGTTCGAAAAGAAAAAGGAATGACTTCATTTGCCGTAGTCGCCAGACTGCGGCATGTTTTTGGACAAAAAAAGATCGGCCACACGGGTACGCTGGACCCGGACGCGGAGGGCGTTCTGCCCATCTGCCTGGGGAAGGCGACGAGGCTGGTGGAGACCCTGACGGGCGGCACCAAGACCTATGAGGCGGAGCTTTTGCTGGGCGTTATCACCGATACCCAGGACATGACGGGGACGGTTCTGGAGGAACATCCGGTGAATGTCACGGAGGAGGAGGTGCGCGCAGCCATCCTCTCTTTCGAGGGAAAAGGGGAGCAGCTCCCGCCCATGTACTCCGCTGTCTGGGTGGGCGGACGAAGACTCTATGAGTTGGCCCGGAAGGGCATCGAGGTGGAACGGCCGGTGCGGCCGGTGGAATTCACCGATATGGAGGTCCTCTCCGTGGAACCTCCCAGGGCTCGCTTCCGCGTCACCTGCACCAGAGGCGCTTATATCCGCACGCTCTGCGAGGATATAGGGCGGAAACTGGGGTGCGGAGCGGCCATGTCGGCTCTTTTGAGGACCCGGGTCCATGATTTTGAGCTGGCGGACAGCCTGACCATCGACGAGATCGCCCGGAAGATGGAGAGGGGAGAGCGGGATTTCATTTTGCCCATCGACCACTTCTTCAGGGAATTGCCCCGCTTCGAGGCGCCGAGTGAGTTCTCCGCAGCCCTTCGGAACGGCAATGCCATCGCCCCGAATCTTGCGGATGCGCCCGAGGATGGCGCAGAAATGAGAATGTACGACGCAGCGGGCGATTTTATCGGCATTTACAGAAGAGACGGCCGGCTCTTAAAACCGGTCAAAATGTTCTGCGAGGTGGCGCAGTGACCGCTGCTTTGTAAGAACTGCCGTGTTTCACGGACAGATACAGAGAAATAACACAGCGAACGTTGCCTTGAAGGAACTGCCGTGCTTCACGGACAGATACAGAGAAATAACACAGCGAGCGTTGCCTTGAAGGAACTGCCGTGTTTCACGGAAAGACACAGAGAAATAACGCAGTTACCGCTGCCATGCAAGAGCTGCCGCGTTTTGCGGCCGGATGTAGAAACACAACGATGGCGCAGCAAATGCCGCCTGAAGAGAATGGCCGGAGGATACCCATGCTTGTAATCAAAGACACAATAGAATTTGCTTCTGACAGACCTGTGGTCATCACCTTGGGCAAGTTCGACAGCCTGCATCTGGGGCACCGGGAGCTGATCCGCCGTGTCCTTGAAAGGGCCGGGGAGCGGGAGCTCGGCAGTTTTCCCAGAAGCGTCGTCTTTCGGCTGTCCTCCACCTCCGTGTCGCTGCTGACCGAGGAGGAGAGGCGGCAGATGCTGGAGGAGATGGGCGTCCACACCCTGATCGAGTGCCCCTTCGTCCCGGAAATTATCCAGATGGAGCCGGAAACTTTCGTGAAGGATGTGCTCGTGATGAAGCTCAGAGTGACCCACCTGGTGGTGGGGGAGGACTTCCGCTTCGGCTACCGCCGCCGCGGGGACACGGCCATGCTGGAGAGACTGGGCAGGGAGCTCGGCTTCACCGTGGATGTAGTCCCAAAGGTCTCTCTGGACGGGGAACCGGTATCCAGCACCCGGATCCGGGAAGCCCTTCAGGAGGGGCGGATGGCCGAGGTCAACCGTCTCCTGGGTTACACCTACTTTGTCACGGGGCGGATCATCCACGGCCGCCAGGTGGGACGGACCATCGGTTTTCCGACCACCAATCTAATCCCGGGCCGGGGCAAACTCCTGCCTCCCAACGGTGTCTATGCCGCGCGGGTCACGGTGGACGGCGAGGTCTTCGCGGGCATCACCAACATCGGGACCAAGCCCACGGTGGACGGGCATTTCGTCGGCGTGGAGACTTACCTTTATAACTGCAGCGAGGACCTTTACGGCGAGTGCCAGAAGGTCGAGCTCCTGGATTTCGAGCGGGCAGAGCGAAAATTCCCCTCTGTGGAGGAGCTCCGCGAGCAGATCCTCTCCGACAAGAAGTACGGAGAGATGTATTTTTCCGGTCATCCCCTGGAAAAGGGATGAGAACGGGTCCTTCCAATCAGAAGAACTACAGACTGAAAGGCTTGCACACTGCGGCTTCGGATGAGGGCTGGACCTTCGGGTAAGAAGTCCCGGAGTTGGAGAATGGCAAACACAACGGTGCTGGCGCAGGGCGGACAACGCCAGATTGCGGCTTTTTCCCAAGCGGTCCGCAGGGGCACCGGAGAACTTGGCAAAGAATACACTTTGCCCTTGACTGGAAGAAAGACCTCATGATATACTGTGAAACGCTGTAAATGACAGCAGCACCTTCATCCGGTCGCCGGACACTCCGACCGCGGCTTGATGAAAGGCGGGAATACAATATTTTGGAGGATTGAATCATGATCGACAAGGAAAAGAAGCAGGCCATTATGGCTGAGTATGCCCGTACCGAGGGCGACACAGGTTCACCGGAAGTCCAGGTCGCTGTGCTGACCGCCAGGATCCGTGAGCTGACAGAGCATATGAAGAAGAACCCCAAGGATTTCCATTCCAACCGTGGTCTTCTGAAGCTGGTAGGCCAGAGACGCAGACTGCTGGCTTATCTTAAGGACAGGGACATCGAGCGTTATCGTGCGCTGATCGAGAAACTGGGTCTGAGAAAATAAAGGTAATAAAGGGGGCAGGGAGATACCTGCCCTCTAGTTTTATGCGTCATGTGTAAATGGGACGGCCGGGCTTCATTTTCCGAAAATGAAAGCCGCAGACGGTGATCCTCCCTCAGAAACGGAGCGGGAGGAAAGGCCGGCCGCGCCATTTGCATATGACGCAGGACAACAATTTAGGCCAATCGGCCAGAAGGATGAGAGAATGGCAGAATACAAAACTTTTTCAATGGAACTTGGCGGGAGGACCCTCAGCATCGATATCGGACGCGTGGGCAAGCAGGCGAACGGCTGCTGCTTCATGCACTACGGCGATACTGTCGTCCTTTCCACCGCGACGGCTTCTAAGGCGCCGAGAGAAGGCATCGACTTCTTCCCCCTCTCCGTGGAGTTCGAGGAGAAAATGTACGCCATCGGCAAATTCCCGGGCGGCTTCAACAAGCGTGAAGGCAAGGCCAGCACCCATGCTGTCCTGACCAGCCGCGTCATTGACAGACCCATGCGCCCCCTGTTCCCCAAGGATTACCGCAACGACGTTACCCTCAATAACCTGGTCATGTCCGTGGATCCGGAGTGCGATCCGGAGGTCGTGGCTATGCTCGGCTCCGCTCTGGCAACCAGCATTTCCGATATCCCCTTCGACGGCCCCTGCGCCATGACCCAGCTGGGTCTGGTGGACGGCGAGTTCGTCATCAACCCGGGCTATGACTTAAAGCACAAGTCCGACCTGCAGCTGACCGTCGCCTCCACCCGCGAGAAGGCCATCATGATCGAGGCCGGCGCCAACGAGATCTCCGAGGAGAAGATGATCGAGGCCATCTACGAGTGTGATAAGGTCAACAAGGAGATCATCAAGTTCTTCGACACCATCATCGCTGAGTGCGGCAAGCCCAAGCACAGCTACCAGCACTATGAGATCCCGGCCGAGCTCAACGAGGCTCTGTATGCCCTCTGCCCGCCCGAGGAGATGGAGACTGTCGTCTTCACCGATGACAAGCAGACCCGTGAGAACAACGTGGCCGCTGTCCGCGAGCGTTTCGCCGAGAAGTACGGCGACAACGAGGAGTGGATGAAGCTCATTGGCGACGCCCTCTACCAGTATGAGAAGAAGACCGTCCGCAAGATGATCCTCAAGGACCACAAGCGTCCGGACGGCCGTGACATCCGCCAGATCCGCCCGCTGGCTGCCGAGATCGACCTGATCCCGAGAGCCCACGGCTCCGCCATGTTCACCCGCGGCCAGACTCAGATCTGCGACGTGGTCACCCTGGCTCCCCTCTCTGACGCCCAGAGAATGGAAGGTCTGGACACCGCCATCACCGAGAAGAGATATCTCCACCAGTACAATTTCCCGTCCTACTCTGTCGGCGAGACCAAGCCCTCCAGAGGTCCGGGAAGACGTGAGATTGGCCACGGCGCCCTCGCTGAGCGCGCTCTGGAGCCCATGCTCCCGTCCAAGGAGGAGTTCCCCTACGCCATCCGTGCCGTATCCGAGACCTTCGAGTCCAACGGCTCCACCTCCCAGGCTTCCGTCTGCGCTTCCTCCATGGCGCTCATGGCTGCCGGTGTACCGCTGAAGGCTGCCGTCGCAGGCATTTCCTGCGGCCTGGTCACAGGCGCTACCGATGACGACTACATCGTCCTGACCGATATCCAGGGTCTTGAGGACTTCTTCGGCGATATGGACTTCAAGGTCGCCGGTACCCACAAGGGCATCACAGCCATTCAGATGGACATCAAGATCCACGGCCTGACCCGTCAGATCGTCGAGGAAGCCATCGCCCGCACCAAGGAAGCCAGAGAGTACATCCTGACCGAGATCATGGAGCCCTGCATCCCCGCTCCGCGCAAGGAAGTCTCCAAGTGGGCTCCGAAGATCATCCACATCTCCATCGATCCGGACAAGATCGGCGACGTCGTCGGCTCCAAGGGCAAGAACATCAACGCCATCATCGCCGAGTGCGGTGTCCAGATCGACATCGAGGACGACGGCTCTGTCTCCATCTGCGGCACCGATGCCGAGAAGATGGCCAAGGCTCAGGAGATGATCCGCATCATCGTCACCGAGTTCGAGAAGGGCCAGATCCTGACCGGTAAGGTCGTCTCCATCAAGGAGTTCGGCGCTTTCCTCGAGTTCGCACCGGGCAAGGAGGGTCTTGTTCACATTTCCAAGATCGCTTCCTCCAGAGTCGGCAAGGTCGAGGATGTCCTCCAGCTGGGCGACATCGTCCGCGTCATCTGCCTCGGCAAGGACAAGATGGGCAGGATTTCCTTCTCCATCAAGGATTGCCCCAAGGATGACCGTGACCTGGGCCGCGTAGTCGCTTCCGCAGGTCCGGAGAACTAAAAATCACATCAAATTAAAACACTGACGGGCTGCCGCGCAGGCGCCGCTATATCCGGCAGGTACCGCTCCTTCCTTGGGGCGGCCCGCCGGGATGACGGCTTGGCGCGGCGGTCCTTTCTTTTTGAATGAGCGCTGCGGCAGATTGCGGCAGTACGAGGGAATCATGGTGTCTGCCCGGCAAAGCAGCCGAGGGCAGTATGAGGGAATCCTGGTGCCTGCCTGGCAGCAGCCCGCGGCAGTAGGAGGGAATCCTGATGCCTGCCCGGCAAAACACCCTGCAACAGCGAAAGATCTGCCTGTGACCGGGCGCCCCGGCCGGCCCTTCGACCGGCAGAAAGGAAAATTCCATGCAAAGAGTGGCTGAATTTGAGAAGGTGAGCTTTCCCTTATTCGAGGAAGCTATGAAGGACTGTTTAGGACCGGAGGCGGAGGCCGAAAGCGCCTACGCCGCCCTGCCGCTTCCCCACCGGGCAACGTCCGGCTCTGCGGGCTATGACTTTTTTGCCCCTCTGCCCATCATGCTCGCGCCCGGAGAGACGATCCGCATTCCCACCGGAATCCGCGTCAGGATGGCCGAGGGGTGGGTGCTCCTCCTCTTTCCCAGGAGCGGGCTGGGCTTTAAGTACCGGCTCCAGCTCAACAATACGGTAGGGGTCATCGACAGCGATTACTATTATTCTGACAACGAGGGTCAGATCTTCGCCAGGCTGACCAACGACAGCAATGAAGGCAAAACGGTCCGGATCGCTGCCGGTGAAGGCTTTATGCAGGGGATTTTCCTGCCCTTCGGGATCACTGAGAGCGACGAGGCGACTGCGAAGCGCAATGGTGGTTTTGGCAGCACTACGGCGGGGGAGAAGCGGGAAGCGGAATAACACAAAAGTGGGAATCAGGGACGGTTCCTTTTCCCAGTTTTCAAAGAAAACTGGGAAAAGGAACCGTCCCTG
>CAMONF010000124.1 GCA_946620335.1 uncultured Clostridia bacterium | reverse complement strand
TGATCCGCTATGAGATCGAAAAAGCGATTGTGGCGGGCGGGGGCAGCATTGTCATGACCTATTGGTCGGGCATCGTGGACGAGACTGACCTCTGCTTCCTGGGCGGCACGCCCGGCGGCCTCATGGACGTGGCGGGCCTTCGCAGTACTGAGATCGACGGCCTTTATGACTGGGAAATGAACACAGGCGAATTGATTGAAGACGCAAGGGGAAATGGTGCAGCGGACCAGCTGTCCGGAGCCCCCTACACCTGCATGCATCTCTGCGACCTGGTCAAGGTGACGACAGCCAGACCGGTTCTGGCCTATGGGTCTGATTTCTATAAAGGCTGGCCGGCGCTCACCGTGAACAACTATGGCGAGGGAAGTGCCTGGTATGTCTGTGCGGACTTTGAGCAGCGCTTCTACGACAATCTCTACAGAGATATTACGGAGGAAGCGGGTATTGCCGGTCCCCTGAAGACAATTCCGGAGGGGGTGGAGGTCACTACGCGCTACAATGCGGACAAGGTCTTCATTTTCATCCAGAATTTTGGCCGGGAAGAGGTGAAGGTGGACCTGCCCGCCGGCGCTGAAATTCTGTGCGGAAATGGCGGCGGGAAACTTCCGCGATTCGGCACAGTGGTGGCCGCCGTCAGGCGCTGACCAGGCTTTACAGGCCCGGAATCCCCATTTATACAGAAAATTGATAAAAAGTGAATATAAAGATTGGTTAAAAGTATAAAAATTCGTCGTTTTTCAAGGTATCAGCTGATCGCCTTGAGTTGACAAAGAATAAATATGCAATTATACTAAAGGGCGTCCGGATGGGGCGCCTTTTTATTTGCCCTGAGCCGGGTAATTGCGGATCCATGGAGGGTCCGCAGACAGGAAAGCCTCCTGCACAAGAGCAGGGACTTATTAAAGAGGAGGATTTATTATGATGAAAAAGACATTGGCAATGCTGGCCGCCGTCTGCATGATGGCCGCCATGACCGCCTGCGGTTCTTCCGATTCTGCCGATGCTCCGGCAGCAGAGACCACCGAGGCCGTCGAAGATACCACAGAAGCTGCTGAGGAGACCGCCGAGGCCGCTGCGCTCACCACTGTGAATGCCGGCAAGCTCACCATGAGCACCAACGCCGCTTTCCCGCCCTATGAAATGACCACCGACAGCGGTGACTTCGAAGGCATCGACATCGAGGTCGCCGGCGCTATCGCCGAGAAGCTCGGCCTTGAGCTTGTCGTCGACGATATGGACTTCGACGCCGCCCTTCTCGCTGCCCAGCAGGGCAAGAGCGACATCGTCATGGCCGGTGTCTCCGTCACCGAGGAGCGCCAGCAGGTCATGGAGTTCTCTGACAGCTACGCCACCGGCGTTCAGGTCGTTATCGTGCCTGAGGATTCCGATATCGCCAGCGTTGATGACATCGCCGACAAGATGATCGGTACCCAGCGCGGCACCACCGGCAACATCTACTGCACCGATGACTACGGCGAAGACCACGTCACCACCTATGACAACGGTCTGACCGCTGTCCAGGCCCTCAACAACGGCCAGGTCGACTGCGTCGTCATCGACCAGGAGCCGGCCAAGGCTTTCGTCGCCGCCAACCCGGGCCTTAAGATCCTGGAGACTGAGTACGTTTCCGAGGACTATGCCATCGGCATGGCCAAGGGCAACACTGCTCTCCTTGAGGCTGTCAACAAGGCCCTCGCCGAGCTGCAGGCCGACGGCACTGTCCAGGCAATCGTAGACAAGTACATCTCCGCAGAATAATCGCCCCGCTTTCGGTTGATCCGGCTGATTCCGGATCCGGCAAGACAGCTTCCCTGCTTTGCCGGATCCGTTTTCTTAATCACTAAGGAAAGGATTCTTCCCACTATGAACGAGACCTACGAAACGCTCTCTGAGCTCGCAAGAAGCGGCGGGCAACTGAGCTTTTTCCAGAACTTCTTCGTCAAGTTCTACCAGGCGTTCCTTTATAATGACCGCTGGATGCTTTATATCAAGGGCGTTGGCACCACTCTTTTGGTCACAGCCCTCGCACTGATGCTCGGTATCCTGCTGGGTGCCATCGTTGCTTTGGTGAGGACCGCCCACGACCAGCAGAAGTCGAAGAAGAATCCAATCCTGGGGATCGTGAACTTCATTTTCAAGATCTATGTCACCATCATCCGCGGTACCCCCATGATGGTCCAGCTGCTCATCATGGCCATGGTCGTCTTTTCCAGCAGCCGCAACTTTACCATGGTCGGTACGCTGACCCTGGGTATCAACTCCGGCGCCTACGTCTCGGAAATCATCCGCGGCGGTCTCATGGCAGTGGATTCCGGCCAGATGGAAGCCGGCCGGTCCCTGGGCCTTAATTACATCACCACCATGACGAGAATCATTATCCCCCAGGCCATCAAAGCCGTCCTTCCTTCTCTGGGAAATGAATTCATTATCCTGCTGAAGGATACGTCCCTCATCACGGTCATCGGCGGCAAGGAGCTGCTGTATGCCGCCCAGGGCATCATGGACCGCACCTACGAGTCCATGTTCCCGCTCATGGGTACTGCTGTCATTTACCTGATCCTGGTCATGATCTTCACCTATCTGCTGGGAATCTTTGAAAGGAGGCTGAGACAGAGTGATCGCCGTTAAGAATCTTCAGAAACGCTTCGGAGGCCTCACGGTCCTCGACGGAATCGACCTCGATGTGGAGCCGGGCGACGTCATCGTGCTCGTCGGCCCCTCTGGCTGCGGCAAATCCACCTTTTTAAGATGCCTGACCCATCTTGAGGAGCCTACCGGCGGCCAGATCTTCCTGGACGGCGAGGAGGTGACCGACAAGGACATCGACCGCGTCCGGTCCAGAATGGGCATGGTCTTCCAGCACTTTAATCTTTTCCCGCATATGACGGTCAAGCAGAACATCACCCTGGCGCCTGTCCTTCTCCACAGAATGAAAAAGGCGGAGGCTGATCAGAAGGCCATGGAGCTTCTTCAGAGGATCGGTCTTGCCGACAAGGCGGACGAGTATCCCAACATGCTATCCGGTGGCCAGAAACAGCGCATCGCCATCGTCCGGGCCCTGGCCATGAACCCGGAGGTCCTGCTCTTCGACGAGCCCACCAGCGCCCTTGACCCGGAGATGGTCGGCGAGGTACTGGAGCTCATGAAGGACCTGGCCAGGAACGGCATGACCATGGTCGTGGTCACCCACGAGATGGGCTTTGCCAAGGAGGTGGCCAGCAGGGTCATTTTCATAGACAAGGGCAAGATCCAGGAGGACAAGCCGCCGCAGGAATTCTTCGCGAATCCGGAGAATCCGCGGCTCAGGGATTTCCTTTCCAAGGTGCTTGTGTGAGGAAAATGGGAATCAGGGACGGTTCCTTTTCCCACTTTTCATAAAATGAAAAGTGGGA
>CAMONF010000123.1 GCA_946620335.1 uncultured Clostridia bacterium | reverse complement strand
TCCCACTTTTCGAAGAAGGGAAAGAGAGAAACTGGGAATCAGGGACGGTTCCTTTTCCCACTTTTCAAAATTGAAAAGTGGGAAAAGGAACCGTCCCTGATTCCCAGTTTCTCCCTCAGGCGCTCTTCCTGAACAGCTCCTTGAGCTCCTCCACCGTCTCCGCGTAATCTCTGTGCCGCAGGTCAGGGAAGGCTTTGATGAACCGGCCGCTGCCGAAATGACTGTGCTGCAGGATCTGCGCCCGCAGCTCTTCGTACTGGGCCTTGTAGGAAGCGTAGGTCTCCTTGCGCTTGGCAAGGGCCTCCTCCAGAGACCTGGCGGCGTCTGCTTTCTTCTGGCTGTAGACCGCGCGGGCGGCGTCAGCCTTCTCCTCCGCCTGGTCACGGAGCTCCATCCGGGCCAGGGAGGCCTGGACCCGGCCCTCGCCGATGGCCTGGGCGGTCTTCAGGGAACTTTCTCCCAGACTCTCGCTCATGGCGTCACTGAGGAGGCGCATCTGCCGGCTCAGGTCGTCGAGACGGGCCAGACGCTTGTTGAGCCCGCGGACGGTGGCCACGGTCACCAGGAAGTCGGCCAGGTAGACGGCGCAGAGCAGGGCCAGGACCGGCCAGCCGATCCGTCCCGGGATCAGCCATGCCGGCGAGGCAGCAATCATGGGATGGACGACCCGCACCACGATGATGGCGCCGAGCCCCCAGTAAATGCTGAACTTGAGGCAGATATAGCCGCGGAAATTGAAGGGCACCTGGCTGTAATCCCACCACCTGGCGTGAAAGAAGGTGTCCAGGGCCCAGCCGCCGATGAGCTCGACGGTGGTGGCCAGCACCATACCCCCCAGGAAAATGACGCCCGCGTTCATCGTCGTCACGTCCCCTCCCGAGGCCAGCGCATTTCCGGATGCCAGCACGGCCAGCATGCCGAAGCCGTAGATGGGGCAGACCGGCCCGTTGAGAAAGCCCCGGTTAAGGATCCTCCCCTGGGAGACCGCGTGGTAAATGACTTCCACGCACCAGCCGATAAAGGAATAGACGATGAAGTACCAGCCGATCTGGTAAAAGGACAGGCCTGCGACCATGGTGTTATTTTCCTCCGTAAATGAATGCCGCTTCCCGGGAGGGAAGACTTATTATATTGTGGTCCTCGGGGGAGGAAAAAACAATGTACAAAAGGGGGGATTTGTCGAGGTGGGAATCAGGGACGGTTCCTTTTCCCACTTTTCGAAGGAGGAAAAGAGAGAAACTGGGAATCAGGGACGGTTCCTTTTCCCACTTTTCAAAATTGAAAAGTGGGAAAAGGAACCGTCCCTGATTCCCAGTTTGCTCCGTGTGTTGTATAATATTTCTTGCGTCACCACAATAGCAGTCCGGCGGCTACTGCCGCCTTGTAGGAGACAGGATGGATAAGACATTTTTGAAGAAACTTTTGGAGGCAGCCGCCCTGATAGCAGTCATCTGCGTGGTCCTTGCCGGCGCGAGGCTCCTGGCCCGGCGGGTCCAGGGGCTGGATGGCGGCGATTCCCACGAATCCACGGAAGAAAATGAAGCCCCAACGCAATCCGCCGCGGAAGACCCGGAGGAGACCGATCCTAAAGCCGGTCCGGAGGAAACAACCGACGACGCAGAAGCCAATCCGGATGGAGCAGCCGCCCACGCGGAAGCCAATCCGGAGGAAGCAGCCGCTTACGTAGAAGCTGACCCGGCGGCCTCCGCCACCCAGGCAGAAGCCGACTCCGAGAACACAGCCGCGGAAGAGGACGGGAACGACGAGGCCCACCAGGCCGAAAATCCGGCGGAGACCATTTATCTCAAAGACTATTCAGATACGGGCAGCGGCCGTTACGATGCCAGGCTCCGGACCATCGGCCGCGTCCGGGACAATTACGGCAACTCCTACGACAACGCCATCTGCGGCAGCCGGTCCGCCGACTGGAGCGCCACCGAGTTCCGCGTCAACCGGCAATACCGCTATCTGACCGGCAGGATCGTTCTGGACGAGGACATGCGCAACTGGAACAGCGAGGACGGGAATGAGTGGGTCTCCCTGAAGGTCTACGGGGACGGCGAGTTCCTCTACGAGTCGGAGGTCCTGGAGAAGGGTATCCTGCCGCAGGATTTTACGCTGGAGATCGGGGATGTGGACGTTCTCTCCGTTGAAATCGAGGGGAAGAACTGCCTGCGCCTGGTGGATGCCGTTCTGACAAATGAAGACAACACCGCAGGCTGGTCCACCATGGAGACCTACGCCGCCTACCTGGAGCGGGTGGACTATGTCTCTCTGGCCGACATGTATTATATTGACTCCTCGTGGATCCGGAATGCTTTCATTTTCTATGACACCTTCACCGATGAGGACGGCAATGCCTATGAGGACGCCGTGGGAGGGCACGAGGCCGGGATTGACAACTGGCTCCTCTATGACCTGGACGGAAAGTTTTCCGTCATATCCGGCCGGATCCTTTTCAACCCAGAGGCCGGCGACACCTGGTTCGACAATACCCGGGTCGTGATTTATGGGGACGGGGAGCTGCTCTACGAGTCGGAGCTCGTCAACCCCGGCTCGAAGCCGCAGGACTTCTTCGTGGATATACGTGGGGTGCGGCAGCTTCGGGTGAGTATCAATGGGAATAATCATATCCGGGTCGTGGACTGCGGGGTGTATAAGTGAAACTGGGAATCAGGGACGGTTCCTTTTCCCACTTTTCGAAGAAGGAAAAGAGAGAAACTGGGAATCAGGGACGGTTCCTTTTCCCACTTTTCATAAAATGAAAAGTGGG
>CAMONF010000122.1 GCA_946620335.1 uncultured Clostridia bacterium | reverse complement strand
GCCGGCCGTCTCCGCCGTATAATCCCAGGCGATGAGATCATACTTATCCTTGAAATGCCTGTAAAATGTGGCAGGGGAATAGCCGCAGTTATCCGTTATCTCCTGCACAGTGATTTTGTCAATGTTTTTGACCGCGGCGAGTTCCCGGAAGGAGGCGGCCAGGATTTCTTTGGCTGTTCTTCTTTTCATAGGCTTCCCCTGTCATGTGATCAGTATGTCAGGCATGAAAGACGTGTGACCAGTGGTCACTTCTTTCCTGCCTCAGTTCCAATTACCGAAAACTGTTCTATAAATATAGCTCACAGACGGATGCTCACCAGACGATCATAGATTCCTGTACTGCACCCTGGCGTCGTATAAGATCGTACAAGTCCTGCGGCTCTTCCGGACATCCTTTTTGAAGCCACATCCGCACCACAGCGGTAAGTCCCATCAGAAAGAACGCGCCATGATACTCCATGTCTTCCCGATTTCTCACGCCAAATTGTTCTGACGGAGCCACAAGAATGTCATACCGTTCCCGGATCACATCCCAGGCCAGTCGAAGAACGCCGGACTTGTTGCTCTCCGACAGATAGTACATGTAAAACTCCCGATGGCTGCGGATAAAGGAGAAGAGCTCCGTGAAGCATTCCCTTGCGCTGGCATGTGCATCCAACTTTCTGAAAAATGAATCTGTCAGGTGACTGGACATGCTCTCCTCCACCTTCTCGACCAGGTCATAGACATCCTGATAGTGGGCATAAAAGGTCGAACGGTGAATATCCGCCCGTTCACAGATCTCCCGCACAGTGATCTTCCCGATCGGGCGATGCTCCCTGGCCATCATAGTGTAGACCGTACGAATGATCTTCTCGTCCGTCTCCCGGTTCAAACGATTATTTTTCACATTCATGGAAGGCCTCCGGCTCATTAATCCGACATATATTCGATTATTATCGGTTGAACTTATTCTATGCTGCAAGTATACTAAAATTGCAAAACAAAAACAAGTGTCTGATTAATGACCCGGTACAATATAATAAAGGAGTGAATAACATGAAAAACGAAAAGCTGATGCAGGAGGGAAGTATTCCCGAGCTACTTATTAAAATGAGTTTCCCTGTCATCCTGATCATGATGGTCACAGTTCTCTATAATATGGCCGACGTCTTCTTCATCGGCAGGACCGGTGACCGTTTCCAACTGGCTGCCATCTCCCTCTCCGGCCCGGTCTTTTCCGCCATCTCCGCCTTCAATACTCTGATCGGTTTTGGCGGATGCACGGCCAGCTCGATTGCCCTCGGCGAAGGCCGGGAAGACCTGGTAAGGAAGTACAGCGCCTTCGTCCTGTACGCATCCCTTGGCCTCGGCATTGTCCTCGGCGCCCTGATCATCGCCGGAATGAATCCTCTCCTCGCCCTCCTCGGCACCGACGAATCCACCGCTGCCTATGCCGCTGAGTATCTTCGTGTCCTCGGCGCCGGCGCTCCTTTCCTCATCATGAGCGGCGCCCTGGGCAACACTGTCCGCGCTGACGGTGACGCCAAAAATGCCATGATCGCCTCGCTGACGGGAACCCTCCTGAATGTCGCCCTGGATCCCATTTTTATCGCCCTCTTCCACTGGGGCTGCACCGGCGCGGCTCTCGCCACCGTAATCGGCAATATCGTGAGCTTTCTGCTCCTTCTCAGAACCGTTTCCGAAAAGCCTGCCTTCTCCCTGTCCCCGAAGGATTTCACTCTCCGAAAGGAAGTATCCCTCCATGTGCTCAGTCTTGGCCTGCCTATGGCGGCCAGCACCCTGCTCATGAGCTTCAGTTCCACCATCTCCAACCGCCTCACGGTCTCCTACGGAAATGAAGTCATTGCCGCCCGCGACATCGCAGGAAAAAGCGCCATGCTGATTCCCATGATTGCCATGGGCATATGCATGGGCGTCCAGCCGGCCATCTCCTATGTATACGGCCGCAAGGACCAGGCCCGTCTCCGCAAAATCGTCCTCGGCGTAGGTACTGTCTGCCTGGTTTTCGCAGCCGTCACTTCCGCAGCCTTCTTCCTCTTCCGGGAGCAGTTCATCTCAGCCTTCAGTCCTGATCCGGATATCATTTATCTCGGAAAACAGATGATGCTGGGCACCCTCGTGGCGGTACCCGTGGAAAGCGTCTATCACATGTGCTCCACTTATCTCCAGGCCACCGGAAAAGTCGCCTACGCCACACTGACCTCACTCCTCCAGAAAGGCCTGGTCTTTGTCCCTGTCCTCATTGTCATGGAGCGGCTCCTCGGCCTGCCGGGAATCATCTACGCAAATGCAGTCACGACAATGATCTCCACCGCCATCGCTCTTGTACTCTGCACAAGCTGGAGCCGGCAGATCGCCGTTGCCTGCTGACATTTTCCCGCCTGTATTACTTACCGGCATAGGGATATTCCCGCAGACGTTCTCTCAGGCTTCGAGCCAATTCATTATCAGCTTCTGTGACGAATTCGTCATCGTCTTCACTATACCGGAGCCTGTAGTAAGTCCGAAAGAGAGTCTTAAGATCCTCTCTCATCTCCTCCGGTGCCATCAAAATATAGTCCGTCATAAGACCTCTGTCCGGAATCGGATCAGGGGTCTTTTTGCGCAGCAGGTCCACGATCGCGTCCAAGTCCATCCTGAGCTTCTGCGCAGGCGTGCTCCGCCTGTAGCGGAGGATAGGTATGATGGCGGAAGCAGCCAAGGCCAGACCGATAAGGATCAGAATACTGAGGATGACAGGAAGGATAATAGGCAGTGCCTGCGCGATCCGTCTCCCGGAAGCAGCCTCTTCCGCATCAGGTTCTGTGACCGCTTCCGGCGTCGGTATCGGCTGGCTTGCTGTCGCTCCCTCCCCTTCCGTACCGTTCCCCGCTGCCGGCCTTCTGTGCCATGAGTAACTGGACGCAGTCCCGATGGAAGCAGTCGGCTCAAAAGGCCCCCAGCCGATTCCCGGCAGATAAGCCTCCGGCCAGGTGTGGGCGCAGGTGCTGGAAACAGGGTATTCCTCCTGCCGTTCGAAGGGGAAATCGTACCGGTAACCGGATACCGCTCTTGCGGGAACGCCGGCCAGCCTAAGGAGCATGACCATGGCGGAGGTATAGTGTACGCAGTAACCCGCCTGGGTCTCGAAAAGGAATCTGTCCGCGATGTCCGCCATCCCCTCGGGCGTAGTCATGTCTGATTCCGGATCGTGCCCGCCTGCCGCTTTGGTGTCATAGGTAAACTGCCGCAGGTAGGTCTCAATGGCGGCGCATTTGTCGTAATCGTTGGCAGCGCTGTTGACCAGCTCCTCCGCAAGGCCTGCCATCCTGGCGGTGGTTCCCCGGACAGCAAGATACTCATCGGAGGCTGTTCCCGCAAATGAAATCATGTCATCGGGAATGTCATCAAGCGGATTATGTGTGTATTCACTCTCCTCCCCGGCCAAAGCCGGCCTGTCGGCAGAATCTGGATCCGGAATCTCCGCAGAATCCCCGGCAGGCGAATTTGAAATCATATTGTCCCGGATACCGGCACTCAGGATTTCCTCGTAATCACGCGGGCTCATGACCTGGCGGAAGCCCAGATTGTACAGATCGAGGGCGTAGTCGCATATATCCTCGTAGGATAAGAAGCCACTGTTTTCATTTCCCAGGGGAGCGGAGTCATCCCCGCCCTGCCGGATCAGACTGATCAGATAGGGGCTTCCGTAGTCGATCTCCAGGTAAGAAGCCTTGATTGTGTAACCTTTTCTGTGTCGCTGAGGGCTGCTTCCGTCCTCAATCTTCTCCCCATCGGTCGTCAACACCAAGGCCTGGGCCGGGACGATCTCATCGCGGGTATCCAGGTAGGCATAGGACACATTGATGTAAGAGAGTCTCGAAAAAAGGGCGGCCTCCTCCCTGTCGACGCCGTTTTCATGGAGAAAATGGAGGAAGCGGACCAGCTGTTCTCCTTCGACGCCTCTTCCGCCGGTGAGATACAGGGTCCGGCGCACCTTCATTCGCTTCCCGGTCTCCTCATCCGTATAGAGAACATAGGGAAGCGCATCCGTCGTCAGCACCAGCTGGGTCCGTTCCGTCCCGCCGATCCGCTCCCCGGTCATATCGAAGGAGCTGTACCCGGCTTCCATGGAACTCGTGTGAATGAATGACGAGAGATAATAGGAAACGGAATCCGCAACATCCATCACAGTGCCCGCCAGCTTCTCTCCCGCCCGGATCAACGGCGTCCATTCAATGGGTTCCCGGCCCATCGGCATACCCGTGAGCAGGACTGCCAACAGGATGAAATAATGAAAAGGAAAGCCTTGTCCGACCCGCTCAAAGTACAGTGTCTGCAGAGACCACAGGTTCAGAACAGCCAGGCTGATGAAGAGCGCCTTGTCCGTGACAGATCCGCCGGAAAGGACGCCGGCAAAGAGGAAGAGACAGAAGGCAGCCGCATCCAGGACAAAGCTCCCGTAGATGAATACCTTGTCCCACCGCAAAGCGATGAGGATTCCGAGCCTCAGCGCAGCAGCCGCTGCCACAGCCGCTGCCGCATAAGGCCAGGTTTCCCTCCCTCTCAGTAAGATAAAGAGGAGCGCCGCAGGGAGCAGCCAGAAAAAACGAGCGGTTTCTATTTCCCCGGTATAGCCGAAAATATGCTCCAAAAGCCCAAATAATAGGAAAAAGAGGAGAACCGAAGTTGCAAAGTTCTCCCTCTGCCACCCCTCCGTCTCCCCCGCCATCAGAAGAAAGACTTCCATGCCCAGGACCAGGATGGCGCAGGCAAAGAGAAGGTTCCTGATTTCATTCACAAATACAGACAGGATCTTCTCCCTCCTCGGGATCTTCCCTGATAAGAATCCAGGTACCGTCGTTATGCCCACCGCTCCTTAGTTCCCCGGCCATCTTCCGGAGCTTTTCATATTCATCCGTGCCGCTGTAAAAAATACCGTCCGCGGCGATCCTGTAAAAGTCCATAAAGCTTTTGTAGGAATCGACCGTGCAATCGCTGATTCTCCCCGCGGGATAGACCAGCCGGACCGGAAGTCCGCGGTCCGCGAAGTGCCAGGCCGCCGACACAAGAAATTCCAGGAAATAGTCCTTCTTAATAAGGTCCTCGGTCTCCGGCTGCCGGTCCGGGATATTGGCCGGAAGGGCCAAAATGGTCACGGGTCTTATTTCCCGCTTGTCAGGTATCCGGACCATGAGCTCGGAGAGCCTCGCCGAAACCTTCCAGTTGACGGAATGCAGCGAATCGCCCCGCATGTACGGCCTCATATCGCTGCCTGCAGTCTCCTCCGGAAGATGGCTGGTCCTGCGGCCCATGTTCTTCAGCAGGTTCTCCAGATCCACCACAGAGGCCGCCAGCCCCGTGACCGGCGGACTCACTACTGCGCGAAAGTTATAGGGCACCGGCAGGAACAAAGTGAACAGGTAAAAGGGATCCCTGAAGGAGACCTTGGCAATTCCCACATCGTAAGAACCTGCGTACCGGCAGCTGATGCCGGAGGTGAGCTCCCTCTTTTCCAGGCTTCCCATAGAGATTTCCTGTCCTTCCTCAATCTCATAGATCCGGCAGCGCTCCCCGTAGAGGTGAAGACCCATCCGATGAATCGGCAAAAGCCCTGCGTTCTCGATGACGGCCCGGAACCTGTGGTCCTCTCCCCTCACGACCCGGTGCAGGTCGATCTCCTGAAAAATCTTCAGGGAACGGTAGTTAAGTAAAATGAAAACCGCCGACAAGGGCAGCAGCAAAAGAAGGGCATACAGCCAGGCATAGGCCGCCGGACCCCCGAAAAAGCTGGCAAAGACGACGGAGGCTGCCAAAGCAGTAAGATAGAGGAGGAATCTCCTTTTGTTTATGACAATATTCATTGACGTTTCCCGCCCGGCACTGCGGTCTGTTCCAGGATTTTCGTAAGGACTTCCGCCCCGGTCATCCGGCTCATTTTCGCGCCGGCCGAGAGGATCAGCCTGTGGGGAAGGGTGAGCGCCGCTGCCTCCGCCACATCCTCCGGTATGCAGTAATCTCTGTCATCCATGTAGGCGACAGCCTGGGCGCAGCGCAGGAGGGCCAGCAGGGCACGGGGAGAGGCTCCGCAGGCGATTTCAGCCTTGCGGCGGGTCTCCTCCACGATGCGGACGGCATATGACTGCAGATCCTTGTGGATGGTGACGGCGCTGACTTCGGCCTTCATTTCCAGAATAGCCCGGGCTGTGAGGACCGGATGGGTCTCCTCGTGGAGCTGGCCCTCCAGGTACCGCCTGGCCATGTCCTCGGAGGCCTC
>CAMONF010000121.1 GCA_946620335.1 uncultured Clostridia bacterium | reverse complement strand
CTTCTCCGTCTTCCTGGCCTTTGCGGCCATCAACCTTCGGGCGGACCAGACCATCGGCGGCACGGCCCTCAACATCTTCGCTCCGGCCTTCGCCGTTGTCATGACCTGGGCCATCCAGGGTCAGGGCCAGACCACCATCCAGATCCCCAGCTGGATCCGCATCACCAAGGAATCCTTAGGGATCCAGATGGAGAGCAAGTTCCTGAACGCCCTCCTCTTCAAGTACTTCTACCTGACGACACCGATCGCCGTCGTGCTCTTTATCATCGCGACGGTGGTCATGTACAAGACCCGGTTCGGCCTGCGCCTCAGGGCCTGCGGTGAGCATCCTCAGGCGGCTGACTCCGTCGGTATCAATGTACATCGGATGAGGTATGCGGGTGTTCTCATTTCCGGCTTCCTTGGCGGCGTCGGCGGCATCGCCTACACCATCGCGGTCGGCTCCGGCTTCAACTCCTCGGTCGGCGGCTACGGCTTCCTGGCCCTGGCTGTTATGATCTTCGGTAACTGGAAGCCGGTCCAGATCCTGGGCTCCGCGGTATTCTTCGCGCTGTTCAAGGTCGTGGCGGCTTACAATTCCTCCATCCCCTTCCTGCCGAAGCTCGAGGGGCTTAAGGACAAGTCCTCGCTTTATCAGATGCTTCCCTACATCGTGACCATGGTGGTCCTGATCTTCACATCCAAGAAGTCTCAGGCCCCCAAGGCGGAGGGTATCCCCTACGATAAGGGAACAAGATGATCGATATATAAAAGTGGGAATCAGGGACGGTTCCTTTTCCCAGTTTTCATTAGAAAACTGGGAAAAGGAACCGTCCCTGATTCCCACTTTTTGCTCCTCTGATTTCAGCAGCGTCTCTGTATTTCCGCTTTTTATTCCTCAGCGTAGCTGAAGAAGTTTTCAAGCCTGTTCCCTTTGTCGAACATGGCGTTGTACTGAAGGAGATTGTAGTCCTGTATGAGGTCGTAGTAGGGGGATTCCGTGTCGTCTGCCTGGTAGAAGCCTCCGTCGGCCCCTATATAGCCGTTTCCGGTGATGACGGGGACTTTCTCCCGGAGGTCAGCCAGGAACTGCTGGTAGCCCGTTCTGGGGGCCTTACAGGCGTCCAGAAGATAGAGCTGGAGGTAGTTCATGCTGGTCACGATGCCGGTCTGTTCCTCAATGTCGAAGTTGGCCCAGATCTTGAAGGGGACCCGGTACTGGATCATATCCCTGGCGGGATCCGAGCTTTCCGCGTCGATCACTTCATCGTAAAAGGCTGTTGACAGGCTGGGCTGATGGTCTCCCACGAAGAGGATGACGGTCGGTTCCTCGAGCGCTTCCAGCCGCCCGATCAGGTCCTTTAAGGCTTCGTCGGAGATCTTGATGAGGCTCAGGTACTGGTCGACGTCGTCGTAGGTCTGAGACAGACCTACCGCATGCACATCGGAGGTGAAATTGTCGTACTCCTCGTTGTAGGGGGAGTGGTTCTGCATGGTCATGTTGTAGGCGAAGATCGGCTGATCGGTGGCAGCCCTGATCTCCTCACAAATGGCCTCAAGATTGTTGTAGCAGGCCTCGTCCGAGTAGAAGGTACGGACGTTGGTCCTCTTCAGAGGAACGTCCTTGTTGTCGTAGAAGGTCTCAAAGCCCAGGAAGGGGTAGGCGTGGATGCGGTTGTAATTTTTCTTGGGGCAGGGATGGAAGGCGAAGCGCCCGGCGTAGTCCTGCTGCGTCAGCAGGGTCGCGAGCGACGGCATATCATCCTTGATGTAGATCTGGAAGGGGACCGTGCCGAAGGGCAGGTTGGCCATGGAGTGGCCGGTCAGGATCTCGAACTCCGTGTTGGCGGTGCGGCCGCCCAGGACGGAGGCGTAGCTGACGCCGCTGATGCAGTTCTCCGTGAGGCTGTCGAAGAAGGCCATCTCATTCTCGGTGGTCTCGAAATCTCCGAGTTCGTGGAGGTCGGAGAAGGCCTCGTTGACGATCACGAGAATGTTGGGATTTTCCGTGCTGACGCCCTCGGCGGGAGTCGGCGCCTCAGAATCATAGCGGCCGGCGATGGCCTGGACGGAGGCCTGACTGTAGTTCTCAGGTTTGCTGGGGAAGGCGTCGGCGATGGAACGGCTGAAGGTCAGGGCGGTGCCGTAATGGCGGTAGCCGTACTTCATGGTGTTGAAGTAGCTGATCCTTTTGACGTATCCGGCCAGAAAGCCCGAGAAAATGACGTAGAAGATGGCGGCGGATACGGCTGCGACGCCGAGGAGATTGATCAGATAGGTCTTCAGGCTTTTGCTGATCCTCGTATACCGGAGCCTGCCGGCAACGATCAGGAGAAGCAGCAGGTTCACGATGGCCTGAAATACACGGATGTACATCTTTGGTGTATAGCCGCCGGCCACATCCAGGGCGGTGCCTACGACAGCCAGGTCCGCTGCCGTGATGGCTGCGCCTCTGAAGTCGACCACGTAAAGGTTCACGATGGCGAAGACCACGAGGAGGCCCGCTGCGATCTCCGTGCCGACCCGGACAGAGTTGGTGAGGAGGACAAAGAAGGCCAGGACAAGGCAGATGATCAGAAGATTAAGGAGCCGGTAGGTGTGGTGGGATACGGAGTAACCGAAGAACCTGACCATGCGGCTGACGCCCTTGACGGTGATGGTTGTCGTCATTTCCATGGTGAGATAGACGTAGACCGGCACCGCGATGAGGTAGAGGGCATTCAGGATCCTGCTGGCAGTCTGACTGAAATTGGGGTGGAGGAAAATGAGGACCAGGCCAAGAAACAGGGCCAGAATAAAGACCGATCGGAAGGTGGTGAAGGTGTGTTTGGTTCCGGCGCTCTGCGCCAGGGCTGCCCTGTTCACATAGGCCAAAATTCCCAAGGCAAGGAGCAGGATGAACTCGATGGAGGCGCGGATCCGCGCATATCTGTCTGTATGGCCGAACAGGTAATCTTTGAGATTGAAAGGAGTGGGGGGTGTTTTTTTCAAAGGGAATTCTTTCTCTGCCACCAAAGGGCAGTATAAAATATGGATTTTGGGACACTGCCCATAGATTATAACAGCGGGATTTGGCAGGGTCAAGGGCTGCGCAGGGTGGAAAAAACTGGGAATCAGGGACGGTTCCTTTTCCCGCTTTTCGTAAAACGAAAAGCGGGAAAAGGAACCGTCCCTGATTCCCAGTTTAAATTTTGCGGGAAGTGGGAAAAGGAAACTGTCCCTGATTCCCGGTTATTTATTCTGCGTACTCGAAGAAGGCTTCCGGCATATGATCTTCATCGAACAGGAGATTATACTGCAGGCAGGCGTACTCCTCGATGAGGTCATAGTAGGGAGAAGCGGTATCTGTCTGGTCATAGAAGTGACCGTCTGCGCCGATATAACCGTTGCCTGTAATCACGGGGACCTGCTTGCGGAGGTCGGCCAGATACTTCTGATAACCGGTCATGGGACGGCCGGTGAACTCTGCCAGATAGACCTGAAGGTAGTTCATGCTGGTCATCACATCCGGCTGCTCCGGAAGATCGTAGTTGGCCCAGATCCGGAAGGGGACCCGGTATTGCTTCAGGGCAGCAGTTTCGTCACTCTCATCTCCGTCCGCGATCTCTTTGTAGAATCCGGCGGAGAGCGAGGGCTGATGGTCTCCCACGAAGAGAAGGATAGTGGGTTCCTCAAAATCTTCCAGGAGACTGATCAGGTCGCTGAGGGACTGGTCCGCGGTATGGATGAGGCTCAGATACTGATCGACATCCGGATACTCCCGCTTGAGGCCTGTCGCGTGCACGCTGGATGTGAAGTTGTCATATTCCACGTCGTAGGGAGAGTGGTTCTGCATGGTCATGCAGTAGGCGAAGACGGGCCGGCTGCTTTCGCTACGGATGCTCCTGCAGATCTCGAGGATGTTGTTGTAGCAGCTCTCGTCTGAGTAATATTTGCGGATCTTCTCCATGGGGAGCGGCACATCCTGATTATCGTAGAAGGACTGAAAGCCCAGGAAGGGATAGGCGTGGATACGGTTGTAATTTTTCTTGGGGCAGGGGTGAATGGCGAAGAGGCCGGCATAATTGTCCTGGGTGAGCTGGCGGACAAGGGATGGCAGGTCGTGCTTGATATAGTTCTGGAAGGGAACAGCGCCGTAGGGCAGAGCGGCCATGGAACTGCCGGTCAGAATCTCATACTCTGTGTTGGCGGTCCGGCTGCCCAGCACGGAGGAGTAGCTGATGCCGCTGACGCAGTTGTCGGTCAGGGTGTCAAAGAAGGCCAGCTCATTTTCCGTGGTCTCAAAGTCACCCACCTCGTGGAGGTCTGAGAAGGCTTCATTTATGATAAAGATTATATTGGGGTTTAACTGGCTGACTTCCTGAGCCGGAGTGATCTTGTCGGAGGGGTAGCGGGCTGCGATCTCCCGGATCCGGTCGGTGCTGTAGCCTTCCGGTTTGCTGGGAAATGCATCCGCGACGCTGCGGGAGAATGTGAGAGCGACGCCGCAGTGCCGGTAGGTGGAAATAGAGGTAAAGTAGCTGACCTGCGGCAGGTAGGTCCTCAGAAAGCCGGAGAAGAGAATGTGGTGGCCAAGAGCGCAGAGCAGGACAACGCCTGCGAGATTGAGGCCGTAGGTCTTCCATTTTTTGCTGAGGCGTGTATTTGACAGCCGGCCGGCTGCTGTGATGAGGATCAGAAGATTCAGGAGTCCCTGGAAAATACGGGGATAGAGCGTAAAATGGTAGCCGCCCGCTACGTCAAGGGCTGTCCCTATGACGGCGAAGTCTGATGCGGTTACGGCCAGCCCTCTGAAATCGTTGACATAGATGTTGACGACTGCGAACACGATAAGGAGCGTGGCGCTAAGCTCGGTGCCGACGCGGATGCTGTTGGTCACCAGGATGAAGAGTATTACGACAAGAGTGATGAGGAGAGGGTTCAAGGTACGGTACCGGGGCTTTCTCATCGTGTCGCCAAAGAGCTTAACAGGGAGGGAATCGTCTTTGGCGGGACGTGCGGTGATCATTTCCACGGTGAGATAAATGTAGATGGGCACGAGCAATGTGTAGACTGCGTTCACAAGAAGGCAGATCCGACCGCTCAGGCGGGGATGGAGAAAAATGAGGGCAAGGCAAAAAAGCCAGGAGATCAGGAAAAAGGCGCTGAAGAGACGGAAAATGTTTCTGCCGCTGATATTTTCGGCCAGCTCCGCCTGACCGAGAACTGCGGCAAGACCGATTGCAAAGAGCAGGATGAGTTCCAGGACCATTCGAACGCGTTCCCAGGTTCCATTGCAGCGGAAGATAGATTTGAAAGATGAGGAGTCAGCTAAGGGTTTGTTCATCAATGTCAGTCTCCGGTTTGATGCATAGGTGTTGCTCGACAAGAACCTTATTATTATAGCAATGTCAAATGTCAGGCACAAGTCAAATTACAGCGGTCGGAAAAAAAGAAAAGCCGCCCTGAAGCGGGCGGCTCGTCTTTCAAAAAGGAAGGAATTCCGTCATCCCGACGGAGCAATGAAAAAGAAAAATAATCAGCAACGGTGCTCTCAGATCAAAAGCTGTTCGCTTCATCTCTGATGTGTCTATGGTAACTGTCAAATATGACGGTTCAATGAACACATTTCAAGGATATTGTGAACGGCCGGGAAACTTTTTCCCCATCTGTCCCCTTCCAAGGCAGACGTGTCTTTATTTCCTGCAAAGCTTTTATCTGGTGAGGATGGCGGCCATGGCGTCCCCGCAGGCGGCAGTCGATGCCTGCCCGCCCAGGTCGGGCGTCAGCGATGTCTTTTCCTGCAGCAGCGTCTCGATGCCCGCCACGATCCGGTCCTCCCACTCGGGATAGCCGAAAAATGAGAGCATCTGCCCGGCCGTCCAGATGGAGGCCAGCGGATTGGCAATCCCCTTGCCGGCGATGTCCGGCGCCGAGCCGTGGATGGGCTCGAACATGGAGGGATACTTCTTCTCCGGGTTCAAATTGGCGCCCGCCGCCAGCCCCATGCCGCCGGAAATGGCCGCGCCAAGGTCAGTCAGGATGTCTCCGAAGAGGTTGGAGGTGACCACCACCTCAAAACGGCGCGGATTGGTGACCATGAACATGGAGGCCGCGTCCACGAGGTAGGAATGGGTCTCCACCTCCGGGTAGTCACGGCCCACTTCGGCGAAGATCTGGTCCCAGAAGACCATGGAATAGTTGAGGGCATTGCCCTTGCTGATGCTGGTCAGGGTCCGTCCCTCCTTCTTCGCCAGCTCGTAGGCGTAACGGATGACCCGCTCACAGCCCTTGCGGGAGAAGACGCCGTTCTGGATGACGACCTCCTCGGGCGAGTCCTTGTAGAGCCAGGCGCCGCTGCCGGCGTATTCGCCCTCGCTGTTCTCCCGGATGAAGGTCATGTTGATGTCCTCAGGCGTTTTGCCCTTCAGGGGGCAGGGAGCACCCTTGAGGAGCTTGACAGGCCTTAAATTGATATACTGGTCAAAGCCGTGACGGATTTCCAGCAGGAGGTCACGGAGGGAGATGTGGTCCGGCACACCCGGGTAGCCCACGGCGCCCAGCAGGATGGCGTCATAGCCGCGCAGGACGTCAAGGCCGTTCTTTGGCATCATTTCCCCGGTCTTTAAGTAGTATTCGCAGCCCCAGGGATAGTCTGTGAAGGAAAATGAGAACCTGCCGTCTTTTTCAGCGATGGCCTTGAGGACCTTGACGGCCTCCCCGATGACCTCGGGGCCGATGCCGTCACCGGCGATGACAGCTATGTTGAAATGCTGCATGGATGGTCTCCTTTCTGAAAAGGTGAATGGGGGGAAGTGGGAATCAGGGACGGTTCCTTTTCCCACTTTTTTAGGAGTGGGGGAAAAATGGGAATCAGGGACGGTTCCTTTTCCCACTTTTCATAAAATGAAAAGTGGGAAAAGGAACCGT
>CAMONF010000120.1 GCA_946620335.1 uncultured Clostridia bacterium | reverse complement strand
GCGATTTTTCCGAACATTCCCTGAAAAAGTTCCATTGTGAGATCCTCCTCTCTTGACTTAGTAGTTGTTTGCTACTTTCTGACTATAAGATAGTATACTTTTGCTACTTTGTCAAGGGTGAAATATTTTTTTGTAATAAAAAAACTGGGAATCAGGGACGGTTCCTTTTCCCACTTTCGTTTCGCGAAAGTGGGAAAAGGAACCGTCCCTGATTCCCAGTTTCCAGCTATTTCACCTTATCCCTTGTAATCCACAGGGAGCTCAGTCCACCTGTTCCTGAAGACGTAAGCGGCGTCCTTGGGCTGGCGGTCACGGCTGAAAATACCCTTCTTGTTGCCGTTCATGCGGATGATGCCCTCGCCCGTCTGGAAGTCGGCGAAGTTCCAGACCTGCTCGCCCTTCACGAAGCCGTAGCTGTCAAAGACGCGGAAGCACATCGCCAGGTACTCGTCCTGGTACTCCTGGGACCACATGACGGAGGGCAGCTTATGGAGCTGGGCGCTGGTGTCGGCGCCGAACTCGGTGAAGATCACCGGGCGGCCGTTCCGGACCTTGTCCCAGCCGTCCATCTCCCTGCGGAAGGCGGCCTCAGCCTGCGGAAGCATAAAGCCGTTCAGGAGGTACCAGCCATAGTAGCGGTTCAGGGAAATGAAGTCACACACCTGCTGGCACTTGCAGATATCCGGCGTGGAGTTGCCGATGATGGCAAAGGTCCTGGGTCTCTTCTGGGGATCCAGCTCACGGGCATAGTCGAAGACCTGCTCGAAATACCTGGTGGCGGCGTCATAGGTAGTCTCCGGCTCGTTGAGGAGGGACCAGGCGATGACGGACGGATGGTTCTTGTCGCGGCTGATCATCTCGCGGACACACTCCTTGTGATGAGCGAGGAGCTCAGGCGTGGTCTCCTTCTCGAACCACTTCGGCTTGTCCTTGCCGCCGCCGGAAGCATCGACAGCGTTCATGAGGGACTCGAACATGCCGACAGCCGGGACCTCGTCGATGATGAGGAAGCCCTCCTCGTCGGCCATGTAATAGACTTCATCCGCATAGGGGTAGTGGCTGGTGCGGAAGGAGTTGGCGCCGATCCACTTCATGAGCTCGAAATCCCGCTTCAGGGTCGGCAGGTCCAGTCCGCGGCCGCGGATGTCGGCGTCCTCATGGCGTCCGAAGCCCTTGAGGTAGACCGGATGGCCGTTCAGGTGGAAGCTTCCGTCAACGATCTCAAAGGTGCGGATACCGATCTTGTCACAGTACTCGTCCAGAACAGCCTCGCCGTCCATGATCCGGATCACGATCGTATAAAGGTAAGCCTTTCTGACCTCCCAGAGGACCGGCTTTTCAACAGTCAGGGTACCTTCCTTGCCGCACCCCTCCGCGACGATATTGCCGTCGGCATCGATCAGGGAAATGCAGACATCGTGCTCTCCATTGGTAGTGACCGTGTAATCCACGAAAGCCTTGCCGTCCTCTCCCAGGCGATACACGGTGGTGTAGTCCGTGATGCTCTCCTTGGGAATGGCCATCAGCTTGACCGGGCGGTGGATGCCGGAATAATTAAAGAAGTCGAAGTAGGGCTGGGCCATCTTCTTCCCGTTGCTCAAGGTGGTGGTGGCGCCGCAGGGAATCATGGTCTGGCTGAGCTCATTGTTCATAAGAAGGGAGAGGCGGTTCACGGCGTTCATTTTCACGCAGTCCGTGACGACGGCGTTGAAGGGAAGGAAGCCGCCGACATGGGAGGTGACCTCCGTGCCGTTCACGAACACGCGGGCCCTGTGGGTGGCGGAGCCGAAGCGGATCACGATCTCGCGGCCGTCCCACTCGCCGGGAACGAAGAAATCCGTCTCGTACCAGAAGTCGCCGCAATACTCTCTGCTCTCCTTATCAGTAAAGAGATCGGCGAAGCTGGAGGGGACCGGAACGCTGATGGCTTCCGGAAGGCCGGCTGCCCAGCCCTTCTCAAGTCCTTCGGAAGCGGGATCGAACTTAAAACGCCACATGCCGTCCAGGGAGACGACGCGGCGGGTGGCAGTTACGCGCGGGTAAAGCAGAGATTTCTTCATTATATGCATTCCTCCGTTTCTGCTTGGGATGTCAGCCCGGCCAGGGTTCATGCTGGCTCATGGGCACTGTAAATCATTGTATTTTATTATGGGGCAGAGCGCCCGGCATTTCCAGAATTAAATATATGTATTTAGAAAAATATCACATCCCCCGGCTTTTCTGCATAAGTATGGGCTCCCGGCCGTAAAAAGCCGGTTCGATGCAGTGTTCTATCTTCCTGTTCCGCGATATTTATTTCTATTTTGTCCGTCCGCCATTTGCTATCATAGGGATGTCAAATGAAAGCACGGCAAGGCAAATCAGCCGTCAAATGTTCTTAAGGAGGAGATAGTAATGTCACAGTCTACTACCAGAAGTCTTCCCGACAAATACTATGGAGAAGGCGGTATCCACCGCGTCCCGCTGTGGCGCGTCGCAGGCTTTGCGCTCAACAACACAGCCACCAACATGTACCTGATGCTTATGAACTTCGTCGCCTACTACCTGACAGGTTTCGTTGGAGTCGCTGTGGTCACGGCTTCCAGCTTTGCCATGTTCATGCGTATCTGGGACGGCGTCACCGATCCCGTCATCGGCTTCATGGTCGACAAGACCAACGGCCGGTTCGGCAAGAACCGCCCCTTCATGGTCACAGGCCAGATCATCCTTTGCGTCACGTCCTTTATCCTCTTCCACTTCACCAACAAGGTGCCGGAAGGTCTTCGTTTCCCCTTCTTCATCGTGGTCGCAGCCGTCTATTACATCGGCTACACCTTCCAGTGCGTCGTCACCAAGTCTGCCCAGACCTGCCTGACCAATGATCCCAAGCAGCGCCCGCTCTTCACCATGTTCGACGGCGCCTACAACACCATCCTCTTCTCCGGCATGGCCATGGTCTTCACCAAAATCGCCACCCAGAACGGCGGTTTCTACGAGCAGACTACCTGGGACAAGATGTGGCTGATCACGGCCGGCATTTCCGCCCTCTTCACCATCATCGCCGTCATCTCCATCGCCCCCAAGGACAGGACTGAGTTCTACGGCACCGGCAAGCCGGTCAAGGTCGGCTTCAAGGATTACTGGGATACCATCAAGAACAACCGCGCCATCCAGATGCTGATCATCTCCGCATCCTCCGATAAGCTGGCTTCCGCCATGCGTACCTCCACCATCTATATCGTCCTCTTCGGTCTGATCGCCGGCAACTATGGCGTCTACGGTATCATGACCGGTATGACCGCCATCCCGTCCGCCATCATCTGCATGGTCTTCGTCGGCGGCCTCGCCACCACCCTCGGCCAGAGAAAGGCCATGCTGATTGGCTCCTGGGGCGGCATCGTCCTCAACGTCATCATGATCGCCCTTTGGATCTTCGGTGACCCGACCACCATGAGCAACGCCCAGGGCGGCCTCAACATGGGCTTCTTCACCATCGCCTACATCATCCTGACCGTCGCCATTGCCGGCTTCCAGGGCATTTCCGGCAACATCGTCATCCCGATGACCGCTGACTGCGCCGACTACGAAGTTTACCGCAGCGGCAAGTACGTCCCCGGCCTCATGGGCACCCTCTTCTCCCTGGTCGACAAGCTGATCTCCTCCTTCGCTCCGCTCCTCACGGGCGTCATGCTGGCTGCCATCGGCTTCAAGAACAAGCTGCCGGATGCCAACACCACCATGGCCATGCTGAACGACGGTGTCAGCGGCTTCGACGGCGTCAACGTCGGCGCCATCATGCCGGTCGCCCTCTTCCTGGCCTTCGGTTCCGTCATCATCGGCCTCATCTGCAACATCGTTGCTCTGAAGTTCTATCCGCTGACCAAGGAATATATGGCAGAGATCCAGGGCGAGATCGTCCGGATTAAAGAGGCTGCCATGAAGGAACAGTAAAAAAACAACAAATATGTGGGAATGAGGGACGATTCCTCTTCTCGGTTTTCTCCAAAAAGTGGGAATGAGGGACGGTTCCTTTTCCCGGTTTTCTCCGAAAACCGGGAAAAGGAACCGT
>CAMONF010000119.1 GCA_946620335.1 uncultured Clostridia bacterium | reverse complement strand
TTGCTTTTCCAGTTTAGTGGAAAAGCTTCCGTCCCTGATTCCATTTTGTCTCTTCAGATTTATCGATCAGTCGAGCTTAATGCCCTTCAGCAGATCACCCAGGCTGGTGGTAAGCTTCTCGGACTTCGGAATAACGACCTTCTCCTCCTCGACCGGAACAGCTTCCTTCTCCTTGCCGGCGCCTTCCTCGAGGCCCTTCATGGAAAGGGAGATCTTGCCGTCCTTGACAGCGATGACCTTGACCTTGACGGTGTCGCCGACGGAGAGGACTTCGCTGGGGTGCTTTAAGCGCTTGCCGCCGGAGATCTGGGAGATATGGACCAGACCGTCGATGCCCTTGCCCAGGGATACGAAAGCGCCATAGCTCTGCAGGGTCTGCACAGTACCCTCGGTGATGAGGCCGACCTTGAGGTTGCTGACCATCTCAGCTTTCTCGGCTGCCTTGCGGTCGCGAAGGACGTCGCGGACGCTGAGGACCAGCTTGCGGGCTTCCTTCTCGGCCTGGATGATGTAAGCCGGAACGACCTGGCCGACATAGGTGCTCAGGTCTTCCACATATTCGGTAGAAAGCTTGGAAGCCGGGATGAAGGCGCGGATGCCGTTCAGGTAGGTGACGACGCCGCCCTTGACGGCCTCGGAAACCTTGACGTCAACTACCTTCTTCTCGTCCATGGCGCGCTTGAAATCAGCCCATGCCAGTTCGTCGGCAGCGGCTTTCCTGGAAAGCTGGATGTTGCCGTGTCCGTCGTCAAGACGGATGACCTTGGCCTGGACCGGATCGCCGACCTTCACATCCTCCTTGATGGAGAACTTGGGGTCGCCCGAGTAATCCTGGGGAAGGATGATGCCTTCAGCGTAGTACTGAAGGTCCACTGTCACTTCACTCTCACTTACGCCGATTACGGTCCCTTCAACGATGTCACCCTGCTTGATCTGGCGCATGGAGGCGTTAAGCTCAGTCTTGTAGTCCTCCATCGATTCGGCAGGCGCTGCCTCGACGACCGGGGCCTCTTCCCTCACTTCTGAATCCATAGTCACATTAATCTCGTCCATTGCTGTATCCCTCCACATAATTGCTGATTAGGCCTAACGCCTTAGCCTATAGTTTAACATATTTTTCCGATATGATAAGAGGTATTTTTCTTTTTTTTAATATTATGCTATGCTTAGCAAAGCCATGTATGTATGCTATAATAAAAATCGGGCATTTTTTGGTGCCGCATTTCGGAAAAGAAAGGCTGTTTCATGAAAGATTCGGAAAATAAAAGCCCTGCCGGGGGAGGAAAACTTTCCATCAAGCTCCTCATCCTCATTCAGCTGGGCGTGATTCTCTACACCTCCTCGTCCATCTGCGCCAAGATGACCTCCCGTCATCCGGCCATGTCCCTCATGTGGATCTTCTGGCTGGGCCTCGAGGTCTTCTGCCTGGGCCTGTACGCCATCTACTGGCAGCAGATCATCAAGCGGGTGGACCTCTCCATCGCCTACGCCAACCGGGCGACCGCCATCTTCTGGTCCATGGTCTGGGCGGTCTTCATTTTTAAAGAGCACATCACGGTGGCCAACGTCCTGGGCGTTCTGGTCATCTTTGCGGGAATCATGGTGGTGAACAGAGATGCTGCATAATTTTAATCCCTGGATTTTGATCATAGCCATCAGCGCGACGGTGGCCTCCTTCGCCCAGGTACTCCTCAAGAAGAGCGCGGGCAAGCCCCACAAGAACTGGATTTTTGAATATCTGAACCCTTACGTGATCGGCGGCTACGGCCTCATGTTCGTGGGCATGTTCCTCAACATTTTCGCCTACTCCAAGGGGGTCCAGTACAAGAACGGGCCCATCATGGAGTCCACCGGCAACATCTGGGTGGTGGTGCTGAGCGGTGTATTCTTTAAGGAAGCGATTACTAAGAACAAGGTGCTGGGCAATGTCCTCATTTTCCTGGGCATCGCCATCTTTTACATAGGCTGGTCGGACATTTCCCCGGCCCTGGCCTTCCTCGAGAGGGATATCCTCTCTTTTTTGGGTTAAATGAAAACAGATCCGGCCCAGGCCGTCTGATGGAGGATAAAAATGGCTAAGAATATACTTGACTGTGTGGACGAGGTGCTGGACGCCGTAGACCGCGCTGTGGCCACCGGAGACTTCTCCGGCCTCAGCGACGAGGTCAAGCGGCAGACCCGGGATTTCTCTTCGGGCGCCCGGGAATTCTGGAACGGGAATTACAACGCCGGCCACACGGAGAACCGCTACTCGGCCAACAATTACCGGAACAACTACCGGAACGGGCAGCGCGGTAATTACGGCAGAGACCAGTACGGCCGGAACGGTTACAACGCCGGAGAGCCGACCTACGGACAGCGCGGGACTTACGGCGGGAATCGCCAGAACGGCCAGGGGACCTACGGCGGGAACCGCCAGAACGGCCAGGGGACTTACGGCGGGAACCGCCAGAACGGGCAGTATGGCCAGGGGACCTACAGTGGAAGTCGGAACGGCCAGTACGGGCAGGGAACCTACAGCAACCGCCAGAGGAACACCCAGACCTACTCCAATGCCCAGGGCCCTTCCCGGCAGTACCAGGGCGGCCACATGGAGAAGCCGGCCTATGCCAGGACTGCGGCGGAGTCCCGTATGCCGCAGAATGAGTGGCTCAAGGAGGACGAGTACTTCAAGGCCCCGGCCGGCCAGGCCGCCGGCATCGCCCAGGGCGTCTTCGGCGTCGGGATGGCTGTCATTTTCGGCGTCACCACCCTCATGGGCATTCTCTTCGGTCTTCTCGGGAGCGGGGGCTTTACCCTGGTCGCCATCCTGGGCGTTCTCACAGCCTTCTTCGGCGTGCTGGGCGGGATGGGCTTCCGCAAGAGCAAGCTGATCCGCCACTTCATTTCCTTCCGGAAGAAGCTCAAGAAAAACAAATACGCCACCACCGAGGAGCTGGGCGAGGCTGCCGGCATCAGCAAGGACAAGGCCATCGCCGAACTCAAGGAGCTGACCAAAGACGGCTGCTTCAAGCAGGGCCACTTCGACGAGAAGGAGACCACCTTTATCGCCACGGACGAGCTCTATATGCAGTATCTGAACGCCGAGCAGGGCGCCGCCGAGGCAAGGCGGGTGGAGGCCGAGAAGGCCAAGGCGGAGGGCTCCATCCCCGAGGAAGTCAAGGAACTCCTGGACCGGGGAAATGAATACATCGCCCAGATCCACAAGTCCAACGACGCCATTCCGGATGCCCTCATTTCCGGCAAGCTGGACCGCATGGCCGATATCGTGACCAAGATCTTCGAGGAGGTCCGCCGCAGACCCGAGCTGGCAGGCCGGCTCAACATGTTCATGGACTATTATCTGCCCACCACCACCAAGCTACTCACGGCCTACGAGGAACTGGACCGCCAGGTCCTGGCCGGAGACAACATCACCACGGCCAAGCGGGAGATCGCGGGCTCTCTGGACACCATCAACGACGCCTTCGAAAAGCTTTTGGACAGCTTCTTCGCTGAGCAGGCCATGGACGTTTCGGCGGATATCTCCGTCATGAAGACCATGATGCAGCAGGACGGCCTGACGCCCGACGAGATGGAGGCCTACCGGCGCCGGCAGGAGGCCCAGCAGGCCCAGATGGAGACCAGTGAGACCCTTGACGAGCTGCAGCAGGAGATCGACGCCGCGGAGGATAAGCCGATCCAGATGACCCTGGGAGGCGAAGAACTGGGCGACGACTTCGTGGCCCCTGACGAGGGGGAGGGCGAGGGCATCGTGCTCAAGTTCTGAGGCCGTCACAGAGATCGGCATCGCGCTCAGGTCCTGGTGCCGCCGGAGAGCCTGGCATCGTGCTCAAGTTCTGAGGCCGTCGCAGAGACCGGCATCGCGCTCAGGTCCTGAGGACGCCGGAGAGGACAGCGGCAGCGCTCGCCTCTCCCGGACACCGATTCTTCACAAAGATTATCTTTTCACGGAAGACAAGTGATATTATAATGAAAGAAGCCGGTGTTTTGCCGGCGGATGTGACTGAAAAGCCAGGAAACCGCCGGCGGCCGCCGGCAGAGACTTTCCATAAAAATGCAGGCGTTTGGCCAAGGAGGACACGGAAATGGATGAACTGAACCTTAACGAAATCACCGACGAGCTCAACCAGGCAGCCATGGCGAGCCAGGCCCTTCCCACGGAGGAGGTTCCCACTTTGGTATTCGGCGAGCCCGCGGTCGAGGAAGAGAAGCCGGCCCCCCAGCCTGCGCCCAAGCCCCAGACGGCCGTCATCGACGACAGCATCCTCTCGGAGGCCGAGAAGAAGCAGGTGGCAGCCTTCTCCAAGCAGATCAACCTGAACGACACCGCCTCCATTTTGAACTACGGCGCCGGCGTCCAGACCAAGATGTCCCAGTTCTCCGACACCCAGCTGGATGCGGTCCGCACCCGGGACCTGGGCGAGGTCGGCGACCTGCTGGCCGGCGTGGTCACAGACCTCAAGGAGTTCAACCCCGACGAGGACGAGAAGGACAAGGGCATCTTCGGCTTCTTCAAGAAGAAGGGCCGCGACGTGGGCGAGCTCAAGCAGAAGTACGACAAGGTCAACGGCAACGTCAACCAGGTGGCTGACGCCCTGAAGAAGCACCAGGTCAAGCTCATGAAGGACGTCACCATGCTTGACAAGATGTACGCCCAGAACCTCCTCTACTACAAGGAGCTGACCATGTACATCTTAGCCGGCAAGCGCCGCATGGTCGATTTTGAAAATAACGAGCTGGCCCAGGCCAGGGCCAAGGCCCAGGCCTCCAACCTTCCCGAGGACGCCCAGGTGGCAAGAGACCTCGAGGACCAGCTGACCAGGTTCGAGCGCAAGATCCACGACCTGGAGCTGACCCGCATGATCGCCATCCAGACGGCTCCCCAGATTCGCCTGATCCAGAACTCCGACAACATGATGGTGGAGAAGATCCAGTCCACCCTGACCAACACCATCCCGCTGTGGAAGAACCAGATGGTCCTGGCCCTGGGCATCGAGGACTCCGCCAAGGCAGCCCGCGCCGAGGCAGCGGTCACCGATATGACCAACAAGCTCCTCAACGCTAACGCCGAGAAGCTCAAGACCGCCACCATCGAGACCGCCCAGGCCGCCGAGCGGGGCATCGTCGATATCGAGACACTCAAGAAGACCAACGAATCCCTCATCGCCACCCTCGATGAGGTAGCCCGAATCCAGAGCGAGGGCAGACAGAAGAGAAGAGAGGCGGAGGCTGAACTCGGCCGTCTCGAGACCGAGCTCAAGGACAAGCTCCTGGGCGTCAGGAACGAGGCTTCCAGGCCTTATTGATATAAACTGAGAGTCAAGGACAAAACTGGGAATCAGGGACGGTTCCTTTTCCCACTTTTCGTGAAACGAAAAGTGGGAAAAGGAACCGTCCCTGATTCCCAAGGAAGAGCCGACAAAACTGGGAATGAGGGACGGTTCCTTTTCCCACTTTCGTGAAGCGAAAGTGGGAAAAGGAACCGTCCCTCATTCCCAGTTTTGTCCCTCCATGCTCTCCATGTAGTAGAAAACCCCACTTTTTTCCAATCCACTCTTGCATGTCCCCCCATTTTTGAGTATTCTTTAAAATGCATACGCCGCAGGCGTTCATTTGATTTCGCAAAAATGAAAGCAGGGCCGGCCTGATCGAGAGTCCGGCGCCGGAGGAGACACTTATATGAAAAAGGAACTTGCCAAGACATACGACCCGAAGGGCCTGGAGGACAGACTCTATCAGAAGTGGCTGGACAACGGTTATTTTCACGCTGAGGTGAACCCGGACAAGAAGCCCTTCACCATCGTCATGCCGCCGCCCAACATCACCGGTCAGCTCCACATGGGCCATGCCCTGGACAACACCCTCCAGGACATCCTGATACGCTATCGCCGGATGGAGGGCTACGAAGCCCTGTGGCAGCCGGGCACGGACCACGCCGCCATCGCCACCGAGGTCAAGGTCATTGACTATCTGAAAAATAAAGGCATCGACAAGAACGAGATCGGCCGCGAGAAATTCCTGGAGCACTGCTGGGAGTGGCGCAAGGAGTACGGCACAAGGATCGTCAACCAGCTCCACAAGCTGGGCTCCTCCGCCGACTGGGAGCGCGAGCGCTTCACCATGGACGAAGGTTGCTCCAACGCCGTGCAGGAAGTCTTCATGAAGCTCTATGAGAAGGGCTACATCTACAAGGGCTCCCGCATCATCAACTGGTGCCCCTTCTGCAAGACCTCCATCTCCGACGCCGAGGTCATCCATGAGGACCAGAACGGCTTCTTCTGGCATATCAATTATCCGGTGGTGGGCGAGCCCGGCCGCTTCGTCGAGATCGCCACGACCCGTCCGGAGCCCCTTCTGGGCGATACGGCCGTCGCCGTGAACCCGGAGGACGAGCGCTACAAGGACATCGTCGGCAAGATGCTGGAGCTGCCCCTCACGGGCCGCCAGATCCCGGTCATCACCGACGAGTACGTCGACAAGGAATTCGGGACCGGCTGCGTGAAGATCACCCCGGCCCACGACCCCAACGACTTCGAGGTGGGCAAGCGCCACGACCTCGAGGAGATCAACATCCTGAACGACGACGGCACCATGAACGGCCTCTGCGGCAAGTACACCGGCATGGACCGCTACGAGGCCAGAAAGCAGATGGTCGCTGACCTGGATGCCATGGGCCTCCTTGTCAAGGTCGTTCCCCATACCCATGCTGTCGGCACCCATGACCGCTGCAAGACCACGGTCGAGCCCATGGTCAAGCCCCAGTGGTTCGTGAAGATGGAGGAGATGGCCAAGCCGGCCATCGAGGCCATCAGGAACGGCGACCTGACCTTCGTGCCGGAGAGGTTCGACAAGATCTACCTCAACTGGCTGGAGAACATCCGTGACTGGTGCATTTCCAGACAGCTGTGGTGGGGCCACAGGATCCCGGCCTACTACTGCGACGAGTGCGGCGAGATGGTCGTCTCCCGCACGGCGCCGACTGTCTGCCCCAAGTGCGGCTGCACGCACCTGACCCAGGATCCGGACACCCTGGACACCTGGTTCTCCTCCGCCCTCTGGCCCTTCTCGACCCTGGGTTGGCCGGAGAAGACTCCCGAGATGGAGTATTTCTATCCGACGGACGTCCTGGTCACGGGCTATGATATCATTTTCTTCTGGGTCAT
>CAMONF010000118.1 GCA_946620335.1 uncultured Clostridia bacterium | reverse complement strand
GACCAACGACGTCCAGATCGCCTACGCCGAGACCGAAGGATACGTCCCCGTCACCACCAAGGCTCAGAATTCCGACAAGTATCAGGATTATCTGAATCGCGGCGGCGAGGATACCACGACCCACTACCAGGTCAAGATCGACGCTACCAAGCTCCTTCTGGACAACATTTCGAACACCTTCACAACACCTGTCTTCAACGGCTCAGCCTCCCTGCGCGATGCCGCGGGGTCGCTGATTGAGAGCGTGACCAAGTCGGTCCGCCGCCGGGAAACTATCGACGACGCCTACCTGGACAAGCTCTTTGACGACACCACCTCCCTCTACCGCCTGGACCAGCTGGTGACAGGCACGGGCAACGCCGGCAAGGCCGATCTCGGACCTCTTCCGGCGGAAGCCAAAGCCCTCATTGCCGCCCTCATCGTCGCCTGGATCCTGATCGGGCTCTACGCCCTGCGGGATTACAGGAGGCAGAAGAGGTAAAGCAAAACGGTGGGAATCAGGGACGGTTCCTTTTCCCAGTTTTCTTTTGGAAACTGGGAAAAGGAACCGTCCCTGATTCCCACCTCTTTGTTTCACCTTCTTTAGTTGACAAAACACTTCTTTTGAGTATAAATAATACTTGGATACCTTTATATCCAGACACATTTTCGATTCTTAAAAAAGGAGAAAGAAAAATGAAAAGAAAAGTACTGGCAGTTATGATGGCCCTTGCCATGGTTCCGGCCATGACAGCCTGCGGCGGCAGCAAGCCCGCCGAAACTCCGGCCGCTGAGGAGACCACTGCTGAGGAGGCGGCTCCGGAAGAGACAGCTGAGGAAGCCGCTCCGGAAGAGACAGCCGAGGAAGCTGCTCCGGAGGAAACCGCTGAGGAAGCCGCTCCGGAAGAGACAGCCACTGAGCCCGTGGAAGTCATGTCCTACGCCGACTTCATGGCCGCTGCAGTCGACGATCCGGTCGTCGTTGACACCTTTGTCCAGGCCAAGCAGTCCTGGTGGGAGGATTCTGCCACGATTTACACCCAGACACCCGATGGCGCCTTTTTCATCTATGGCATGGCCTGCTCACAGGAAGACTATGATCTTCTTGTTCCCGGTACCGAGATCATCGTAACCGGATTCAAGGGCGAGTGGTCCGGCGAAGTCGAGATCGTGGACGCCACCTTTGAAATCAAGGAAGGCGGCGAGACCTTCATCGCAGAGCCGCTGGATGTGACCGAGCTTCTCGGTACCGATGACCTCATTGCTCATCAGAATGAGCTGGTCTCCTTCAAAGGCATGACCGTGGAGCCCTCCACCGACCCGGACGGCAACGAAGTGGCCTTCCTCTATAACTGGGATGGCTCCGGCACCCAGGGCGATGACCTCTACTTCAACGTCTCCGTGAACGGCGCCACCTATAACTTCACTGTCGAGTCCTACCTGTGCGATTCCTCCAGTGAAGTCTACCAGGCTGTCGAGAATCTGGCTGTCGGCGATGTCGTCGACATGGAAGGCTTCCTGTACTGGTATGAGGGTGCCAACCCGCACATCACCAGCATCACACCGGCTGCCTGAGCCAAGTCACTTTCGTTCAATTGAATCGTGAATTCAAAGGAGGAGGACCTCATTTTGGTCTCTCCTCCTTTTTCATGAAGTTTTTGTTCATTTTCTGAAACACCAGCGGCAATTCTCAATTTTTGTCAGTCAACGGCACATTATTCAGCAGATTCATTTTGAAGACTTGCCCTGCGCCCTAAAATGCGCTAAACTGAATTTCGTAAAGTAAGATTCACCTGCTCCCCTAAAGGGGCTCGACCCTGCCAAAAAGGAGCTTAAGAAAAGGATTTCAGGAGGATATATTATGAGACTTGGTGCCATTGAAGCCGGCGGAACAAAAATGTGCTGCGCCATCTGCGATGAAAACGGAAACATTCTGGAGAGAATGACCTGCCCGACCCTGAAGCCGGAGGAGACTCTCCCTGTCATGCGTGCCTGGTTCGAGGACAAGAACATCGACTGCCTCGGCATCGCCTGCTTTGGCCCCATCGACCTTCACAAGGACTCTGAGACCTACGGCTATGTGACGACCACCCCCAAGCCCTACTGGGGAAATACAGACTTTGTGGGAGCCTTCAGGAGCCTCGGTGTTCCCATCGGCTTTGACACCGACGTCAACGGCTCCGTCACCGGCGAAGCCACCTTCGGTATCGCCAAGGGCATCAAGAACGTGGTCTATCTCACCATCGGCACCGGCGTCGGCGCAGGCATCCTCTGCGAAGGCAACCTGGTCCACGGCATGCTTCATCCCGAAGGCGGCCATATCCTCCTGACCAAGAGAGCCGACGACCCCATGGAAGGCTCCAATTGCCCCTTCCATCCCAACTGCTTTGAAGGTCTTTGCGCCGGCCCCGCCATCCAGAAGCGCTGGGGCAAGCCCGGCAAGGAGCTGGGCGACCGCGAGGACGTCTGGGATCTTCAGGCCTGGTACATCGCGCAGGCACTCGTAGACTACACCATGATCCTGTCCCCCGAAATGATCATCCTGGGCGGCGGCGTCTCCCACCAGACCCAGGTCCTGCCCATGATCCGCAAGTACTATGCCGAGTTCATGAACGGCTATCTCAAGACCAAGGAACTGGAAGATCTGGATAATTACATTGTTGTCCAGAGTCTTGACGATAACCAGGGCATCCTCGGCGCAGCCATCATCGGTCTGAAGGAGCTTCAGGCTCAGGGCTGATACTACATGAAAGTGGGAATCAGGGACGGTTCCTTTTCCCAGTTATCTTTTGAAAACTGGGAAAAGGAACCGTCCCTGATTCCCACTTATCCCGAACTTACATACCAAGGAGTCCAAATGCAGCCATTATACGAACAATTTGAGGACGATCTCGAGCTTTTCCACATGAATACGCGGCATGTCCCGCCCCATATGCACCGTCTCCTTGAGCTGGTCTATGTGACGGACGGCACCTTGGAGATTGGCGTAGGAGAAGATTTTTACCATATGAACACAGGTGACCTGGCCGTGGTCTTTCCCAATGTGATCCACCACTACCAGGTCTTCGGCGAGGGGCCCAACCGAGCCAGCTTTCTCATTGTCTCCAAGACCTACTGCGACGCCTTCGTCGACCTGCTCACTGAAAAGGTGCCCGTTACCCCTTTGATACCCGCGGACAAGGTCCATCCCGATATCACTACCGCCTTCCGCACCCTGCTCAGCACCGTCGACCACCAGAAAAATGAAGACCGCTACCGGCAGTTCGCCGATTCATCCCTCCCCTACGCGGAAATCATCCTCCGCTCCTACATCCAGATCATTCTTGCCCGGAGCCTGCCGCTTCTGACCTTCGATGAGAAGGACCACCTCGGAAGTCACGATCTGGTCTACCAGGTCGTCTCCTACATATCTGCCCACAGCGCGGAGCCCATCACCCTCACCAGTATGGCCAAAGACCTCTACGTCACCCCCAATGCCCTATCCAAGGTCTTTTCAGGCACCTTCCACTCCAACTTTAACACTTACCTCAACAACGTTCGGCTCGAGCAGGCCTCCAACCTTCTGAGATACACAGAGCTCACCATCGGCGAGGTGTTCACCAGGGCCGGATTCGAATCCCAGCGCACCTTCAACCGAGTCTTCACGGAGAAGTACCGCATGTCCCCCAGGGAGTACCGCAAAAAGGCCCGCGACCCGCATACTGTAGAAGGTTCACTTCATAGAATGCTCTGAGCCAAGCTGCTGTAGCAGAATCTGTATCTTCTGTCACACGCTTAACTCTTAGTGATGCTGCGACGCAGCCCTTGCTCGACATTAAGTGGGCTGATTGCAGGGCATACCAGAAAATAAGACCCTTCCAGGAAACAGCGCCTTCTGTGCTGTCCTTCCCGGAAGGGTCTTATTTTTTGTATGCATTATATATAGCCATCGTTGCCCGGATTGCGCCGCATATGGATAGGATTCCATCCTTAGGCTGTCAGGGCTCATTGAGCTTCCTCCTCAGCTTATAGAGGGCGTCCTCGACAAGAGGAATGGCATCCTCCACCTGGATCTTGGCCTGGGCTATCCTCTGCTGGACCATGATATCCGCGATCATCCCGTCGAAGACGAAGTCAGCCAGCGTCAGAAAGTCGGATATGTCGATATGTAGATTGGGGAGATCCTGTATGTCATCCAGCTCGTTCCGGAAGATATTGAGCCGCTCTCTGGCATCCTCAATGCACCTCCGTGCGTCGTTGACATAGTTGTGCTTCACGATGCCGGCCAGCAGACCGCCGCCCAGGATGTCGAAGATTCCCCAACGCCGGGCGCTGTTCAGATAGTTACGGGCCGCGTAGAGGCTGTTGAGCGCGGCATCTCCGGCTCTGATCGCCTCCATGTATTCCTTTTCCCTGTTATAGTAGTCAGACATATGGCATCCTCCCTTCGATGAGTTTGCAGTATGTTGCAAGGCTTCAGGGTTACTATCATATCACTCTGCAGGAGATGTGTTGTCATTTTCCGGGTCTGCAGTCTCCTCTTCCGGCTGGACCGACCAATCGTCCCCCGTCTCCTCCTGCACTACTCCGTTGTTCTCCTCTATTCTCTTGAAAATCGGGTTATAGAGCATGGCGCATACGTATCCCGGCAGGGTATAGCAGAAGCATATGAAGAGCGGAAAGCCCTGGGGAATGAACCACCCGGCCGCAGCGACCGCGATCGTTACCAGAATCATGCCGACAGTCCTGGGGAAATACCCGATGGCAAGCTTCGCGCTGTTGCCAATCGTCCCTGAAAAGCTGTTCTCGAACCGGGCCACACAGGGGAACACGTACATATACAGCATCAGGGCCAGGATCAGCATGAAGAACTGAATGACTTTCAACACGGCGGGAAATGAAGCCAGTACCACATTCGAGATATAGATGCCGCCCCCGAGGATCAGGAACACCAGGACCATAAAGAGCCAGATCGGCGTAGCCTGGCGAAGGTTATCCTTGAATGCCTTGAAATAGGGCCGGATGATATAGCTCTCCTCGCCGCGGACCATTTTAAGCAAAATAGTGTGCATGGCGGCCATGGCAGCCCCGACCGTAACGATCGGGATACAGCAGAGGATCGTGAGAAAGTTCAGAAGCATCAGATCCCAGACCCGGCCCAGCAGCTGCATGAACCTGCTGTCCGGTGATAAAAATTCAAGCATATGTTATCTCCCCCGGGACTGCCTGTCGCATATCCCTTATTCATTGTATGTCTTATGGTATGATACCACATTTTGCCTCTCAGGAAAAGTAGCCCGTCGCCTCATCTGACCATACCGTCACATAAAAAGTACCGGGCCAAAAGGCCCGGTACCCGGTGTTTAAAGAATCAGGCAATCAGCTCAGATTATGGCCCATGGCCTCATTTTCTAAGCAATGACCTTATCAGATTCACCCGAAGGATCAGCCAAGGCTTGTGCGATAAGCGTCGAGCTGCTTCTGGCACTCCTCGAGGACCTTCTCGATGCCGGCTTCCTGAAGCTTCTGCTTGTACTCTTCAAGACCAGCGACAGGATCGGTGTAGCCGAGCTCGAGCGGCCAGCCGTACTGCTGACGGACGTTCTGGCAGTTGGCGATCTCAGTGGTGATGTTGGTGGTGTCAAGAACGAAGCCGGTGTACTTCTCGATGCCGACGCCGTCCTGGATCTGCTCTTCCCACTCGGCGCGCATGGTGTCATAGGACTCCGGAACGCCAGCCTGGTTGCGGTTCAGATCGAAGGTACGGGCAGCCCACATAGCGCTGGTGCTATAGAGGTCGGTATCAAGGATGGTGAACTGGCCTTCCTCGTTCAGCTCATAGGTGGTGCCGAGGACGCCGTAGTACAGGGCATCGTAGACTTCCTGATCGGTGGTCAGGAGGTTCCAGAACATCATGGCGCGCTCCGGATTCTTGGAGGTGTTGGAGATGACCATGCAGTCCTGAGTGTAGGGAAGGTGAGCGATCTCACTGGTCATGACGCCGTACTGGAAATCCCATTCCGGATGAAGGACAGTGTAGCCGGACCATGTATCCACGTTGTGGAAACGGATGGCAGCCTTGCCGTTCTGGGTCTTGGAGGAATCGGTGTCAGACAGAGCGGACTTGGACCAGAAGCCCTTCTCGCCGAAGCGATAGCACATCTCATAGAAATCGCCGATGGTCGGATCGTCATAGATGGCGAAGACCTTGGGCTCTTCCTCGGAGGGATCGTAGAAGATGTAGCGGTTGCCGGAGTCGATCTCGTAGTTGCCGGCCATTCTCTCCCAAACCAGGGAAAGCTCGGGGCCGGAGGAGTACTCGTCGATGACTTCCATCTCGGGATGGTTGGCCTTGATCCAGTCGCCGAACTGCTCGACCTCTTCCCAGGTATCGATGGTGTCAGTCATGCCGGCTTCCTTGGCCAGGTCGCCGCGATAGATGGAACCATAGGTGATGTAGGTCGGAAGCAGGGTCGGGACAGCATAGATGTGGCCGTCGATGGTAGCCTGCTGCAGAGCGGTCTGAGACTGCAGTGCATAGTTATCGGGAGCGTAGGTCGGAAGCAGCTCGTCGAGGGACTTGAAAGCGCCGCGGCGGGCAAGGTTGGCGAAGTTCAGCCAGGTAGCGCAGTAGGCGATATCGAACTCTTCACCGGAGGAGAAAAGCAGCGGATACTTGTTGGCGTACTCAGCCCAGCCGATCCAGTTGATGGTCAGTGTGCAGTTGAGCTTCTCTTTCAGAAGCTTGTTCAGGTTCTCATCCACGACGTCCTGTCCGGCCGGTCTGTCGGAAATGACATACATGACCAGGTTGACTTCCTTGGATGTGTCGGCAGCGCCGTCGGTGGAGCCGGCGTCAGCAGAACCGGAATCAGAGGAGGCGGGAGCATCGGAGGAGCCCGAAGAGGATCCGCCGCCGCAGCCGGCCAGCATTCCGATTGCCATTGTCATGGCAAGAAGTGTTGCGAGAATTTTCTTTCTCATTGACATGTTCCCTCCTTGTGGAATTTTTATCTTCACCCTTTTACGTAAAGGGCAGGATACATTGATAAGATAAGGACATCAGCCCTTGACGGAACCGATCGTGATACCGGCGACGAAGTACTTCTGAACGAACGGATACAAGATAACAATCGGGCCGGTGGCCACGACCGCCATGGCCATCTTGAGGGAGCTGGACGGCAGATCCTGGACGGAGATGCCGGCCTGGCTGGCGATTCTGGCCAGAGCCTGGGCCTGCTGCTGGATGCTGTAAAGCATGTACTGCAGCGGGTACTTGGCCTCGGTGTTCATGTAGAGCATGGCGTTGTACCAGTCGTTCCAGTAGCCCAGGGCCAGGAAAAGACCGATGGTGGCAAGACCGGACTGGAGCAGCGGAAGGATGATGGTGAAGAAGATCCTCCACTCTCCCGCTCCGTCAAGCTTCGCGGACTCGATCAGGGCGACCGGAATGTTGTTGACGAAGGTGCGCATGATCAGCAGGTAGAATACGTTGAAGACCATGGGCAGGATCAGGGCCAGATAGCTGTCCTTTAAGTGCAGGTACTGGATGTAGTAGATGTAGGTGGAGACCATACCACCGTTGAAGAGTGTCGTGAAGTAGAAGAAGAAGGACAGGGCATTCCTGTACTTGAAGTCCTTACGGCTGATAACGTAAGCAGTGAGGGCTGTGAGCAACAGACCGATGGCGACGCCGATGAGGGTGATCATGATCGATACGCCGTAGGCGCGGATGATACGCTCGGGAGTCTTGAAGATGATCTTGTAGGCCTCCAGCGAGAACTCGCCGGGGATGAGGCCGTAGCCGTGGAACCTGATCCAGTTCTCAGCGGTGAAGGAACCGGAGACGAGGAGGATGAAGGGAACCAGGCAGACGATCGTCATAAGAGTAACGATCGTGTAGCAGATCACGTAGAACACCTTGGAGGAGGTAGAGAGCTTGATCTTGCGCGGGGCGACAATTTCCTTTTCTTTAGCCATTGTAAGTACCTCCTTTCCTTAGAACAGTGCGTAATCTTCGTCGATCCGCTTGACTACCGCGTTGACGACCATGATGATGACGAAGCAGAGGACCGACTGATAGAAGGTGGCCGCCGCCGTCATACCGATGTCCGGGTTAGTGATCAGGGATCGGAAGACGTAGGTGTCGATAACGTCCGTGGCGTTGAAGAGCTGGCCGTTATTTCCAACGATCTGGTAGAACATCTCGAAGTCGCCGCGAAGGATTCGGCCGACCTGGAGCAGGATCATGGTGACCAGGGTCGGGCGGATGGACGGCAGGGTGATGTAGAGAATTCTCTGGAAAATGGTGGCGCCGTCGATGGAAGCCGCCTCATAGATCTCACCGTCAACGCCGGTGATGGCCGCGATGTAAATGACCGAGTTGTATCCGGTCCACTTCCAGGCGTTGAAGAGGCAGATGATGACGGGCCAGGCACCGGGAATACCGTACATATTGACGGGGTCCATACCCATGGCCTTCAGAACACCGTTCATCATACCGGTCTCGAAGTTGAAGAGGTTGTAAACGAAAACACCGACAACGACCCAGGAGATGAAGTAGGGAAGAAGGATGATGGACTGGGTGACCTTCTTGAAGATCATGTTGTTGATCTCAGTGATGAAGATGGCGATGAGGACCGCCAGGAGCTGAGAGGTGATCAGGTTCAGGAGGTTGTAGAGGATGGTGTTCCTCGTGATCAACCAGCCGGTACCAGATGCGAAGAGGTAACGGAAGTTGGCCAGGCCGTTCCAGGGACTACCGAACACGCCCATATCATACCTGTAGTTCTTGAAGGCCAGTACCAGACCCGTCATCGGGAAGTACTGCATCACAAGGACCAGGATGAAGGCGGGAGCTGCCATGGCGAACAGAGCCCTGTTCCGCTTGAACTCTTCTGCGAAGCCTTTGAAGAATTTCATGCTACATTTCCCCCTTTTGAGATATTGTTGATCACAGCGCAACAGCTGCAATCCGGTTGAATCTATTTTACCAAGAGGAAGGGGATACCTCAATTATGAACAAAGTCTGAACTTGTTAATTTTTTTCGACCGGCGGGTGAAATTTTTTGGATTCGCAATGTACAGGCAGCGGCCGCCCAGTCTCGTCAATCATACACAAAATTCTGTGCATCAAAATGGTTCTGATGCGCGGGTTTGTGCATAGACGGCAGGGCAGCCGCTCTCTTCGTTTCTATTGATTTGTCATTTTGTCTGGAAGGGGCTATGGCCTCATTTTTTCGTCTCCGGAGGTAATTTACCCATTCACAAGCTTCTCGAGCTCGTTGGGCATCATCGCCCGGATCCGCACCACCGCCACCGTGCCGTGAGGCTGGGCAGGGTGATAAGTGATTCCATACTGCTCGCCGTAGCAGAGCTGAAGTCTGAAATTGGTGTTGGCGATTCCGTATCCATGCCCCTTTGCCCCGGGATTGTAGACGGTTATGGCGGCAGCCTTCTCCGCGCTCATGCCCGGGCCGTCGTCCGTCACGCTGATCTGAATATCGTCCTTGACTCTGGTTACGCCGATATAGATGCTGGTCCTGTCGATATCCGCATGTTCCGCAATTCCATGGACGATGGAGTTCTCTACGATGGGCTGCAGGATGGCGTTGAGGCAGGCATACCTGCTCAGTTCCTCCGGCAGGTCGAACCTGAAATCGATGGCGTTGTCATAGTGGACATTCTCGATCCGGATAAAAGCCTCCACATGCCGGATCTCATCGGCGAGCGTGATCACGGAGCTGCCCCTGTTCAGGGTCAGCCGGTAGTAGAGGCCAAGATCTCTGGCTATTCTGGCAACGTCCTCGGCGCCGTGATCCATGGCGCCCCAGTTGATGATGTCCAGTGTGTTGTACAGAAAATGGGGGTTGATCTGGGCCTGCAGAGCCCGCATCTCCGCTCTGGTGATGCTGCGGCCGAGCTCATACTCCTCCTTGAGGAGCCGCCTGACCTCGTCAGTCATATAATCGAAGTTACGGTAGAGCTCATCCATCTCATCACCGCGCCCTTCCCCGTAAGCCTCCTCTCCCATCCGGGAATTTACCTGCCCCTCCGTGACATTCTGCATCCGGCCGTTCAGCAGGTCGATTCTGCCGACGTAGTACCGGGAAAGCACAGTGGAGACTGCGGAAACTGTGAGGATGATGCATACCAGCGCCAGGGCGATCATGAAGAAAATGAACTCCATCTGGGCGTTGAAGGAGGACTCGGGTATGAAGGAGACAAGGCGCCAGTTGTTCAGTTCCAGGGCCGAACCCACGACAAGGTACCGCACGCCGTAGAGGTCCACCGCCTCCCAGTTTCCGGCTTCCAGAGCTTTGACGATGTCAGGAAGAAGCGGACTGTATCTTTCGTCATCACTGGTGCAGAACACTTCGTTCATCTGGTCGACCAGAAGGACCAGGGACCCGCCCAGGAGCGTGGTGTTTTCCATGGCCCGGGTAAGAACTTCCTTCTCCATCTCCACCTTGATGATGTATTCATTTCTCACACCGTCTTCATTGACGATGACCAGCGGGGCCAGCCGGCAGAAGTATGGGACCGAGCGGCGGGCGTTGCCGAAATTGACCTGCTCATCCAGGAACCTGAAGCAGCAGCCGAGCTTGTTCATCTCGCTGACGATTTCCTCATAGTCTGCCCGGTTCGTAAGCTGTGAGAGGGGATAGAAATTCAGCTGATTGTTGGTGTAGGCGATTTCGTCTGGCAGATATAAGCCTATGCGAAGACCCATGTTCTCGTTCTCGAGCTCAGATATCATCTCCGATAAGGCCAGGTATTCGATGAAGCTTTCCCTGCCCGACTTCGCCGCCCCGAAATCGGAAGTCTCCAGGACATCGTGGATGACAGAGCTCCTGCTGACCTGTTCGGAGATAAAGGTCATGCTGTTCATATAGCTCTCTATGAGCCGGCAGGTCTGCAGATTGTCCTGGCCGGCACTGGTCATGAGCCGCTGCCGGTAGCTCCCCTGGAAGCTGAAGAAGGTGATGACAAGGACAAGGACAGTCACAGCAAATGTGGGGAGGGAAAATGAGAACCACATCTTCTGCCGCATGCTGAGGCGGTCAAAATACCGGCGAAGTCTGCTTTTTTGCAGGGGGTTCATTATCCTCACCTCCCATCTTACTGCTGGGTCCCGGCCTTCAGGGTATCACGGAAATCAGCCGGAGAGACGCCCATCTGTTTTTTGAATACCCTGGAAAAATACTTTCTGTCGTTATACCCGCAAAGGCCGGCTATATCGCTGAACCTTACGGAAGGATCCTCCAGCAATCTCACGGCGCGCTTGATCCTTGCGGCAGAAATATACTGGACCAGCGTGGTGTCCATCTTGTTCTTGAAGAGGGTGCTGAGATAAGCCGGCGACAGGCCTACATACTCAGCGATCTCACCCACGGACAGAGAGGCATTGCCCATATTTTCCTCTATAAAGAGGCATACCCTGGTGATCACGCTGCTCTCCCCCGTGCCGGCGCCGATCCAAAGGGTGCGCTCAATATGGCCGACGACATAATCGCGGAGTTCGTCCAGAGTATAGTAGCCCTGGGGGAAAGAATCCTCCTGGACTGCCAGTCCTTCGGGATCCAGCATGGATACGATCCGGTTCATGGTGTAGAAGAGGTTCTGAACGTCAAAGTTGATGACAGCCTCCTCATCGGCCAGCATGCGGTACCATTCGTCGACGAAGGCGACCGCGTTATCGCTGTCCCGATGCTCCAGGAAAAAGTAGAGCCTTCTCTCCTCCTCCGGAGTGATCCGCCCGTGCCAGTCCTTAAAGGACTGCCGGTAACTGGCGGAGCTGTTCCAGCCCTTGAAGGCAAGGGTAGGAACGGCATTCTTGGCGTCGTTGTAGGACTGGACCGTATCCTCCCTGTTCCGGATGTTGCGGCCGCTGGGGACATACCAGTCTTCATCCGGATCCCGCAGGGGAAGCACTGTATTCCGCACGCGCTCCTCGGCGGATTCCGTCCATGTCCTGGTCCTGGAGACGAGTATGGCGCTGTAGTTATCATTTCTCCTGTCGCCCAGGGCTTCATAATCCTTGGACAGGGGCGGATTCAGCTTCTCAGCCACCTTTGCCGCCAGTTTATGGATATCGAGAACGGGGTCCCGGGAGAAAATAATGATTATAATGGAGTTCCTGTCCTCCCGCCCCCTGTAGGAAGGCGCATCCTGAGAGTACAGCAGCGAATGCAGGTTGCCCTCCCGCCAGCCCTTTATCATCCTGTGTCTGGATACGGCCTTTAGGAGTGCATCCTGCAGAACAGCCAGATCAATAGGCTTTTCGATGTAGGCGATGACGCCGAGGTCGATGGCAGCCGTCAGGTACTCCTTGTCCGAATAGCCGCTGATGAAAATGAAGACAGTCTCCGGATTATGCTGCCCGAGGAGGCGGCATAAATCCACCCCGTCCATACCTGGAAGGTGAATGTCCGATATGACGATGTCCGGCTCAAAGCTCTCCCGCAGGGCCAGCGCCTCCTCAGAGTTGGCTGCCGCTCTCACTTCATCTATACCGAGCTCATTCCACTTGACGTGCCGGATAATGCCCCTCCGGATCGGAGCGTCGTCTTCTACCAATAATGCTCTGACCATAGGCTTATGACTCCTTGCCTGATGTTCCGGCTTCCTCACCGGCGCCGGTTGAGCCGTCCGCCTCGCCTGCCGGATGGAGGCTCACGACCTGGTCGACGGCTGAGACCGCCTCCTTGAGGGCATCCAGTCTCTCAAAATAGAGAGAAATATCAAGATCAGAAAGGATGCTGTCAGGATCCAGACCATATGCAGCCGCTGCCGCCTCGAGATGGTCGGTAAAGTTCTCATTGATATAGGTCGCGCGAACGTTATCTGTGAGGAGTGAGGGCTGTGAATCTTCGCGCAGAAGGATGAACCATCCATAAGCGGTCTTGTCGGTAACGCCAAGTTCCCCTTCCTTAAGGCCGGAAAGAGTCTCGTAGTAACCGGGGACCAACGGATCGCTGTTGGTATACATCTGGACCTCGCCAGCTGTATAACCACTTGTGTCATAAGTGCCCTGCTGCACGGTGAACCGGTCGTAGAGCTCCTGGCCGCTGAGGGCGGAGAGTTCTTCGTACACGCTCTCCATCTGCTCCTTGGTCTTCGCGGCTTCCTCCTCCGTGGCATTGATGGTGGAGAAGAGGATGCATCGGCCCCAGACCACGCCATTCTCCTCCATATATTCGGCGGTCATCTGGTCCAGCTCCTCATCGGTCAGGCTGTATTCGCCGCCATCCCCGAAGAGACTGTCCTGCAGGGCCATGATATAGTAATACTTATCAGCATACATTTTGTATTCATCAGGTGTAGTTCCCATGGACAGCATGCTGTGGGCGAACATGGTCCGGCCCTTGTCCAGGATCCACTGGTCCTTGGCCGCCTCGTCGAAGTCCTCTTCGCTCACCATGCCGGCGCCAAGCTCGGAATACCAGCGGGACTCGCCGTAGGAGCGGTAATTATCTTCCATGAAACCGTCCAGGGCAGCCTGGTCCTCCTCGGAGAGGGTAACGCCAAGCTCTGCAGCCTGCGCCCTTCCGGCCAGATAATTGGCAGCCTGACTTCTGGCGTACTTGGCCATATATTCTCCCGCTGTCATGCCGTCTGATGCAGGATCATCCGCGGAGAAAGTCTGCCCATTCCTCTCATAATAGGTGACGGCATTGTAATACTGATAGGCGATATAAAAACTGGCTTCCGCGGCGGTCAATTTGTAGTCTCCCTGCTCGGCCAGAACATCAGCACTTTTGTAGGCGCCGTCAGTGAGATAGCTGACCACGTCCTCCTCCGCGGCTGCGACAATGGCTTCATTTTCTGCCTGCTTGTCGGCCTCTTCTGGGGCCGCGGCCTCTTCGCCGGTCTCCTCAGCTCCGCTCTCCGTTTCCGCCATCTCCTCCGAAGAAGGTGCCCCGTTCGTATTTCCGGAGGCTCCGCAGCCGGAAAGGCAGAGTGCCGCCGCTGTCAATAGTACCAAGATCTGTTTACTTTTCATACTGTTATGCCTCTTCCCTTTTATGATTGATACTGCTCCGCCATATACTCGGCGAAGGCCATGGCAGCGTCCTTGTGCTCGCTTCTGCCGACAATGCCGCATACAGCGTCCGTTCCGGAGCTGGAGAAGGCATCGTATCCTTCCATCTCCGAGAAATGAAGGCCGTACACATGCTCTTCCCCGGTCAGCTCCGTATCCGGACCTGCCGTCTCCACCAGGATATCTTCAAATATCTCCGGCAGACCTTCCGGATACAGTTCCGCAAGGTCTGTGAACCCGCCATCCGCGCAGAAAGGCCGGAAGAGCTCTTCTGGGAGGATCATGATGTCCACATCGTTGGCGGAGAGCATGGCCATGAGCATGACGTAGTCGTCCGTCGATGACGTTGTATAGCTGTCCGTGATATCGATCTCCTCAGGCGGAACGCCAAGGATCTCACCCATTCTGTTCCGGACCTCCTCCCGGGTCTCGTCGGTGAGGATATCGTCCACGATCACAACGTGAAGCGGAGCGCCCTCAGCCGGCCATAAGACGTGGCTGAGAAAAAAGCCCACGAGGAGCAGGCCGCCCACTACCAGGATGACCGGCAGGAGGTAGTAATCACGGAAATACCCTATCTTCTGTCCCGGTGTCATCTCTCGGAAAGCTATTCGGTTATTCTCTTTGATAATTTCATTCTCTCCCTTGGACAAGGCAGCCTCCATGCCGAAGATCCGGCAAAAAATGCTTTGATGTTAATTATAGCCAAGGCGGCTTTTAAAAAACAGCCGGGACGAATGGCGGGAAGGGGGAATTTTTTAAGGTGCAAAGGGAAGATTTTCAAGAAACTGCGCTCACATCTCAACTGGATTTCTCCTCCCCTGCAGGAAGAGATCAATGCACTGCTCTCCCAAAGTTTCCTCACAATCTTATTCTTGAAGCCTCCGGACCCATTCGGTACAATAAATCTATCAGAGACCTGAAAATAAAACAGACACGAGATCGGTCTGCCTCTGTCCGGAATCCACAGACGCCTGACCATCATCCGCGAAGGAACGCACGCATTCCGAGGCGCCTGCCGGTCCTGAGAGAAATGTATTCATTTGTATTCAAGGAGGTATCAAGCATGCGATTTGGCGTACAGTTGTTTGGAATGTGTCCCGAGTGGCACGCAGACCTTTCCGGCTTCCTGAAAAAAGCGGCAGCCGCCGGCTGCCGTCAGATCGAGCCCTGCGTCGTGTTCGGCGACCTGGGCGTAGACGTTCCGGCCTTTTTGAAGCCGAATGCCCTGCGGGCGGTAAAACCGCTCTGTGACAGGCTGGATATCACGGTCACATCCGCCCACGCCTTCTCCCTTGACCTGCCGGCCCACATGGATGAGATGGCGGCGCTGGCGGAAGATGTCGGCATTTCCCAGTATGTGATCAAGTGCCCGCAGACCTATACGAGAGCAGCCTACGAGGCCTTCGCGCAAGAGGCCCGGACTCTCGGTGAAGCTCTGCGGAAACGCGGCCTGCATCTCCTCCTCCACAACGAGGACGGCGACGTCCGTTTTAAGATTGACGGAAAGACCGGGTTCGAGTGGGTCCTTGACGAGTGCGAAGGCGCAGTCTCAGCCCAGGTGGACGTAGGCTGGGCCCTTCACGCCGGCGAAGACCCGGAAGCCCTCCTCTGGAGAAATAAGGACCGCGTCCTCTCCCTCCACTACAAGGACTTCGATGCAGCCATGAATGAAGTCACCGTCGGCGACGGCTGCCTCGACATGCTCTCCTGCTTCCAGTTCGGCCGGGCCATGGGCATTCCCCAGCTGGCCGACATGGACACCTGCGATATGGAACGCCTCGCCACTGTCATGAAGCGACTTCAGAG
>CAMONF010000117.1 GCA_946620335.1 uncultured Clostridia bacterium | reverse complement strand
GGGCGGCGGGGGGTGAATTAAGTGGGAATCAGGGACGGTTCCTTTTCCCAGTTTTCTTTGAAAACTGGGAAAAGGAACCGTCCCTGATTCCCACTTTTGTTTCACTGCTCAATCGTCACGGTACTGATGGTCTGGGCCGGCACGATGATGCGGAAAATGAATCCATTCATGCGGACGGCGTAGGGCAGGTCGTCATTTCCCTTATTGAGGAGGACCAGGGCGATGGTGCCGTCTTCGTTCACGGCCGCCGTGGCTTCCACCTTGTCGTTGCAGCGGCTCAGGCCGATCCGGCGGGCGCCGGGCAGGAGGAAGGCGGAGAAGTGCTCGATGTACTCGCAGATCATGGTCTCGCGGTAGTCGCCGTCGTCGATGATGACCGGGGCGTTGCAGCCGCGCTCGATGGTCCTGGGCACGCCCTCGGGATTTAAGCAGAGGTTCCAGTCGATCCAGCGGTGCATGCCGTTATTGAGGTTGCCGATCATGTCGTGGGCGTAGGTGACGGCGTCCAGGTAGTCCGCGTGGGGCTGGGTGGTGACGCCCATGGCGTCGCGGAGCCAGGGGTCCTCGGGCATCGTCTTCATGCCGCGGCAGCACTCCGAGAGCATGAGGGTCTTGCCGGGGAAGGCGTCGCGGGTGAGGCCGACGGCTTCGAAGTGGTCGCCGGAGTACCAGTGGAAGGCGATGCCGGCCACCATCTTGTCGGTCACCTCGTCGATCATGGTCTTTGACCATTCGTAGACCCGCTCCTTGTTGTGGTCCCAGATGAAAATGCCGACTTTGTCCGTGAGGCCTTCCGCCTCGAAGGCCGGATAGAGGTGGTCACGCAGGAAGACCTTCTGGTCCTCGGCGGTCCAGACGCAGCTGTCCCAGGGGGTGGCGGCGATGGATTCATTTTGCATGGTCACCATGGTGACGGGGATGCCCTCGTCCAAGTACGCCTTGACGTACTTGGCCATGTACCTGCCCCAGGGGCCGTAATATTCCTTCTTCAGGGTGCCCATGATGCGGGAGGGCTCGCCGTCAGAGCGGGCGGTCTCGCCGCCGTAGGCGGCCGCGTCGTTCAGGGAGACGGCCTGGGGCTCCTTCCACTGCTTCGGAGGGGACCAGGGACTTAAGAGAACGGAGAGGGGCCTTGCGGCCACGGCCATGGCCTCCTTGATCATGGGGATGATGTATTTGCGGTCGCGGTCGATGGTGAAGGTCAGGAAATCGGGGTCAGCGATGGGATCTTCCACGGCCTGGTACTGGCCGAGACCGAAGTCGCAGCTGTCGATGGAGGTGCGGATGAAGCGATAATTGAGGCCGTCCGCGCCGAAATAGCGATCGAGGATTTCGCGGCGGGTCTCGGGGGAGAGCGTAGAGAGCAGGTAGGCGGAAGACTCGGTCATGGCGCCGCCGAAGCCTTCGATCTCCTGATATTTGATTTCCGGGTAGAGGTTGATGACGCCGACCTCGGTGTGGCGTGCCTCCTCCTTCTCAACGGATACGGGGATGAGGGTCTCCTCGCGCAGGGCCAAGCCGTTGGCGCTGAAGGTGGTGTACTGGGTGATGATCATAGATACCTCCTTTTGGGTGGATGATCTGCAGATACTTATATTTTACCATTTGGATGGGGGAATGAAAATGGGAATGAGGGACGGTTCCTTTTCCCACTTTTCGTTTTACGAAAAGTGGGAAAAGGAACCGTCCCTCATTCCCATTTTTTTACCCGTCCACGCACTTGGTCAACGCCAAAGTGCCGGTCCGGGTGATCTCCACGATCTGGTTCTTCTGGATCATTTTCAGGAAGATCCCGACCCGCTCGGGTGTGTCGCATATCTGGATCGTCACGAGATTCTCGGAAATGTCGATGATGGAGGCGCCCATGAGCTGGCAGGTCTCCACGATGTCCCGGCGGTTTGAACGGGAGTAGCGGATCTTGACCAGCATGAGTTCACGGCTCACGGCCTCGGCCTCTCCGAAGGTCTTGACCTTGATGACGTCCACCTTCTTGTTGAGCTGCTTTTCGAGCTGTTCGAGGACGTGCACGTCCCCGGAGCTGACGATGATCATGTTGGAGACGCCCGGGTCGTCAGTCTCGCCGACGGCCAGGGATTCGATGTTGAAGCACCTGCGCCAGAAGAGCCCGGCTACCTTGGAGAGGACGCCGGCATGGTTCTCGACGAGAACGGAATAGATTCGTTTCATGGCTGTCCCTCCTCTCTTATGCCAGGTAATCGGGGTCGACGTCACACTCGAGGATGGCGGCCCTGCCGGAATCAGCCAGGAAGCGGCCTATCAGCCTGTCAGTGTCCGCTCCCTTTTCGAGATGGAAATAATCCATGTCATAGGCCTTCGCCAGATAGCCCAGATCCGGATCGCCCTCCAGCGTGGTGCCGCTGTAGCGGTTCTGATAGTGGAAGTGCTGGAACTGCCGGACCAGCCCCAGGGTCCTGTTCCGGATGATGACCAGCTTGACAGGCACGCCGTATTGGCGGGCGGTGGCCAGCTCCATCATGGTCATCTGGAAGGCTCCGTCGCCGCAGACAGCTACCACCTGTTTATCCGGCGCACCCATCTTGGCGCCGATGGCGGCCGGCAGGGCGTAGCCCATGGTGCCCATGCCGCCGGAGGTGAGGAAGCGCCCGTTCCTGATCACCACGAAGGCGCAGGACCAGAGCTGGTTCTGGCCCACGTCGGAGACGTAGATGGCGTCGTCCTCCATGGCCTGGGAGAGGGCCCGCATAAAGCGCTCTGGGTCGATGCCGCTCGGGATGTCCCGGGCTTTGAATTTTCGGAGCCAGTCCGCCCTGACATCGGTCAGGTAGGCGATCCAGGGATCGTAGGAGACCTGGGGCTCCCTTGCGCAAAAGGCCTTCAGGATATGGCGGATATCTCCGACCAGCGGAATGGCGGGGCCTGCGTTCTTTCCGATTTCGGCCGGGTCCACGTCGATGTGGACCAGGAGCTTCTGCTCGATGAGGGCGGGATCGCGGATGGTCCTGTCGGCTACCCGG
>CAMONF010000116.1 GCA_946620335.1 uncultured Clostridia bacterium | reverse complement strand
CATATCGATTGGTTTCCGTTCCTTATAAAAACAGGAGGGGGAGTCCTGCTCCCCCTCCTGTCTGAATCTTAGTCTTTAGCCGTATCCTGGAGAATATTACGCGAAGTAGGTCATGCCGCTTTCAATCAGCTCCTCCGACCTGTCAAGGCAGTCACGGGAAAGCTGGGAGTTATGGGCGCCTTCGGAGTTCTCGACGTAACAGTAGTCGAAGTACCACTGGGCCTCACGGTAGATGCTGCGAATCTCATTCAGCTCCTCCTCGGATTTGCTGCCGGACTGGTTGGCTTCGGCCAGCTTGTCCTTGAAGTCTGAGAGCTTGGTGCCGACCTCGGTCTCGCGGGCTGTGATTTCATCCTGGATGCCATGGACGAACTCGACCATATCCGTGTCGCCGTGGCAGGCAGCGCAGGTCTCGAGCAGGGCTTCATTTTCCAGCGGGCTCTGGAGCTTGTGGCTGTGGTAAACGACACCGTCAGCAGACTTTTCGATCGGCATATGGCAGTCAGCGCAGTTGAGAAGTTTGGCATGCTTACCGTTGCTGACGGTCTCGAACTCGGGGTGCTGGGCCTTCAGCAGCTGAGCGCCGGTGCTCTCCTGGGTCCAATCCGAGAAGCCGATATTCTGATAGTAGGCATATACGGCTTCCGGGCCCATGGTCTCGAAGCTGTCATAGGGCATCATGGCTTCCTTGGTCTCGGGAATGAAGTAGTATTCGATGTGGCACTGGCCGCAGACCATGGTGGAAGGATCGAAGGTATCTACGTTCTCGCCGAGGGCTTCGTGGACGTAGGAGTGGGTGACTACTCTCACGCCGCCGTTGCCTGCCTCGTTGCCATGGCAGTTATAGCAGCTGACGGTCTCCTGCATCTGGGCGTGAACTTCATTGAAATCCATGGTGTAAGCGCTGACACCCTGGTCGTTGACCAGCTTGGTGAAGTTGGGCGTCTTGCAGGTCAGGCAGTTGGCCGTGGGGTGCGGGCGCTCCGTTGCGGCGACGTCGTCCAGCGTATAGCTGTGTCCGCGGGCGCTCTCATAATCCTTGGCGAAGCCGTAGCCCTCGTAGATATTGACGAGGTAGGGAGATTCCTCCAGGTAGCTGACATGGTATTCATTCTCCGCATTCGCGCCCATGGAGACGACGATCTCAGGATAGACCGACTCCCACTCGGCAGCAGTGATCACGCCGTCGGCGCTGGATGTCGCGGGAGCGTCCACGCTCAGGTACTGAATATCCGCGCGGGTCAGTCCGCCTTCGGAGACTTCCGCTTCCGCCTCTCCGGCCGGTGCAGCCTCCTCGGCAGGCTGTGCGGGCAGCGTATATTCCGCTTTCCCGGCTCCCATGCCGATTACGCCTACGGCAAGCGCCAAAGCAGCCGCACAGGCGCAGATAATTTTACTCAGATTTTCGCTATGCATATTGTCCACCTATCCATTTAATATGTTTTATTGCACAGAAGAAGAGCCTGCCATTCATATTAACTGAAACAAAACAGACTTTCCCTTTACACTCTAATCATAAGATATATAGTCAGGAAAGTCAAGCATGGTAATGGCCTCAGATGCCGACGTTCCCGCTGCTGATACCGGCGACATTATCTCCCAGGGGAAGCCATTTCATGATCTTCTCGATCTCATGGCCCCAGAAGGTCCACTCATGACCGTACTCTTCCTCATCGTAATCTACGTGGTAGCCAAGGCCCAGCAGATAGTCTCTGAAATCAATGTTGGCGCCCATGAGGCCGTCCTTGGTCCCGCAGGCCATGTAAATCTCCGGCAGCTCCTTGCCTTCTTCGACCAGCTTCTTGGCCAGCCATTTTGGGTTCTTGTCGGATTCCAGGACCTTGTCGAGGTCACCGAACACGCTCTCCGCATAGTCGCGCCTGTTCATAAAGAAAGGCGCATCATTGGTCCGCCCGGGCAGCTCCTCGATGATCAGGGCGCTGGAGAAAGCGGCAATCCTGCCGAAGGTGTCCGAGTACTTCAGCCCGTTCCGCAGAGCGCCGTAACCGCCCATGGAAAGACCTGCGATGAAGGTATCCTCCCTCTTGTCGGAGAGGTGAAACATTTTTCTTGTCTGCTCCACCAGCTCCCGGCCTATGAATTCGCCGTAATAATTGTTGGCGCCGGGCTGATCCACATAGAACATGTTCTCGCCGGAGGGCATCACGACAGCCAGGTCGTTCTCCTCCGCGAACCGCTGGACATTGGTCCCGGATACCCAGTCCGTATAGTTGCCGAAAATGCCGTGAAGCAGGTAAAGGGTCTTATAGGGTCTGGCATCCTTGACGGGCATCCCCGGGAAGGCCAGTTTGTCCGTCGGCAGAATCACTTTAACAGTGACAGTCCTCATGAGTTTTTCGGAAATAAAATCAGCAGTAATAAGTGCCATCTTCTCCTCCTTGTTTTCATTTATGTATATTGATTAGCAAAGAAAACACTATTTCATGAGCCGGCAGGCACCGGTCGGCGTCTGTGGCAAGTGCACAGATTCCTGCGCCCCACAATGGCTCAAATAGAGTCATAAGCCTCGGCAAATGACCTACACAGATATGACGAATTTGCGCAGCGTTTTCAAGCTGCTATTCCCCGGATATCAGCCGGATATCTCCTGCGCCTTTTCAAGCGCAGCATACACGCCGCCCCTGGCCAGCAGTTCTTTACGCGATCCGATCTCGCTGATTCCCTGGTTCTCGACCACTGCGATCTGATCCGCGTTCCGTATAGTCGACAGCCTGTGGGCGATCACGATGCAGGTCCTGCCGGAGCTCAGCATATCCAGGCTGTCCTGGATCTTTCGTTCCGTCACGGAATCCAGGGCGGAGGTGGCTTCGTCCAGGATCAGGATCGGCGGCTCCTTTAAGAAGACCCGGGCGATGGAGATGCGCTGCTTCTGACCTCCGGAGAGGACAACGCCGCGCTCACCGACAAAGGTATGGTAGCCGTCGGGCAGGGCCATGATCTCATCGTGGATCTCAGCCTTGATGGCCGCGTTGATCACTTCCTT
>CAMONF010000115.1 GCA_946620335.1 uncultured Clostridia bacterium | reverse complement strand
GTTGAGAAAGAGGGCGGGAAACTGGGAATCAGGGACGGTTCCTTTTCCCACTTTTTCGATATCGAAAAAGTGGGAAAAGGAACCGTCCCTGATTCCCAGTTTCCCGCCCTCTTTCTCAACTCCACAAATAACATACAAGGAGGCATCATGAAAAAGACAAGATTAAACAACAGCTGGAAGGTATACCGAGACAAAGACGCTTTTTCCCTGGTGTACGCACTCCCTGAGGATGCCCGCTGCACCTCCGTCCCTTATGACGCCATGTGGCAGGAGCCGCAGGATCAGTATGCGGTGAGCTCCGGCCGCACCAGTTATCTGGACGGCGGCGTTTACCATTATTATAAGGAACTGGACTTCCCGGAGAGTATGCGGGGAGAGCGGATCCTGCTCCGGTTCGACGGCATTTTCTCCAAGTCCTACGTCTACCTGAACGGTTCCCAGGTGGGGCAGGGCGACTTCGGCTATGTCGGTTACACCTGCGACCTCACGGATTATATCCGGTTCGGCGGCAAAAATGTCCTTCTCGTGGGCGCCAAAACGCCGGCTCTGGCCAGCCGCTGGTACAGCGGCGGGGGCATCTGCAAGGACGTTTGGATGCTGGAAGGCAGAGACGCCTGCATCGAGCCCGGCTCCTTCTACTTAAATACGCTGGAAGTGGCCGAAGATGGCATCAGTGTCTCCCTGCACGCAAAGCTCCGGAGCCTGCAGAATTATCCGCAGGACCTCACTGTGCGGTTTACGCTAAATGACGAGAGTGGCGTCATTTTCACCAGATGCTTCCGCACGCGGATCCACGCCGGCGGCACGGCCCAGCTGGTCCACCGGATGCTTCTCCCGGGCGCCAAAGCCTGGTCGGAAATGAACCCCAACCTCTATGATTGCCGTCTGGACCTCATCCCCGAAGGCAGTGACGCGGTCCTTGACAGCGAGCTTCTCCGCACCGGCTTCCGCACCCTTGCCTGGGACGCCGCGCGCGGGCTTACCGTGAACGGCGAGACCGTCAAGCTCCGCGGCGGCTGCCTCCACCACGACGAAGGCATCCTCGGCGGCGTTTCCTACTACGATTACGAATACCGCCGCGTGCAGAAAATGAAGGAGGCCGGCTTCAACGCCGTCCGCTCCGCCCACAACCACGCTTCACCGGCGCTGCTGGCAGCTTGCGACGCGCTGGGTGTCTTCATTTTAGACGAGGTCTGCGACATGTGGACCAAGATGAAGGGTTACGAGGACTACACCCAGTACTTCAAGGCCACCTGGAAGGAGACGGTGGCGGCCATGGTGGAGGACGACCGGAGGCATCCCAGCGTCGTCGGCTATTCCACAGGCAATGAGATTTCCGACATTTGCACGGACAAGGGCATCGGGACCAGCCACGAGATATACCACCTCTTCAAGGAGCTGGACGACACCCGCTTCGTGACCAACGGGATCAACGGCGCCTTCGCGGCGGGCGACGGCCTGCTGAAGATCGCCTCCGACCTGACCGGTCAGGACGAGTCTGTCTTCGCCGACGGCGACGTAAATAAATTCATGTTCCTGATGGCGACCCAGATGGGCAACATCGTGCGCCATCCGGTCATCAGCGGCATTTTGGAGCAGCTCGACTCCTCCATGGACGTCATGGGCTACAACTACATGACCACGCGGTACGTGCCCGATGCCGCAACTTACCCGGACCGCCTCATGCTGGGAACGGAGACGTATCCCAGGCAGATCGCGGAGAACTGGCGTGCCATCAAGGCCACCAGCCAGTGCCTCGGCGATTTCACCTGGACCGGCTGGGACTACCTGGGCGAGCTCGGCGAGACGCCGGACAATTACCCGGCCTGGAACAACACCTCCGGCGACATTGACACCACGGGTGCGAGAAGGCCTGTCTCTTACTACCGCGAGATCGTCTTCGGCCTCCGGACCCAGCCCTACATCTGCGTCCGTCCCCCGAAATCCTTCGGCGTTCCGCGGGAGTTCGGCCCCTGGAAGTTCACGGACGCCGAGCCCGACTGGACCTTTGCTGAAAATGAATTCACCCCCGAAAATCCCCACCATCTCCTCGATGTGGAAGTCTATTCCCCGGCGGACGAGGTGGAGCTCTTCCTGAACGGAAGGTCTCTGGGACGGCAGAAGACAGGCGATGCAGCCGATTACTACACCATTTTCCAGGTGCCTTATGAAGCCGGCACCCTCACGGCGGTCAACGTATGGAAGGACAAGGCCGACGAGGCGCAGTCCTGCACACTGACCACGACAGGCCCCATCGCCAGGATTGTCGTGGATACTCATACCGGCAGCCCCCTCGCCGAGAGCGAAGGCCTCACCTTCCTGGATATCCATCTGGAGGACGAAGAAGGCCGGCGCGTAATGGGAAGAGGGGAGAAGATCCGGATTGCGGCGGACGAACAGACGCAGCTCCTCGGCTTCGGAAGCCTCGGGCAGAACCATACCTCCGGTTTCTGTGAGAAAGAAATCGTCTTTACCGGCTGGAATGCGCTGGCGGTTGTGAAGGGCGTAAGTAGCGTTTCGGTTGAAATGGTAGAGTGAACGTAAACCACGAAAACTGGGAATCAGGGACGGTTCCTTTTCCCACTTTTTCGACTTCGAAAAAGTGGGAAAAGGAACCGTCCCTGATTCCCAGTTTCTCACTTTCCCTTTAGAGAAATGTGGAAAAAGGAGCCGTCCCTGATTCTCATTTTTCGCCCCACACTCTAATTTCCCGATTCCTTTCTTGACATTTACTTCATTACCGGCTAAACTACGGACTAACTTAACGGACACGGAGAGAATGCAAAGATGAAAACTGGCAGAAGCGGGGAGATCGACGTACTCAGGTTCTTATTTGCCCTCACGATCATGGCCTATCACATGTGCTCGGCCTTCAAAAAAGGGTATATCCGCCACGGATATATCGGTGTTGAGTTTTTCTTTGTCGTGACAGGGTATCTGGCTGCCAGGCATATTGCTTCCAGGAAAAGAAAGGACCCGGATTACCCGGCCAATTCGGACATTCCCTCGGAGACCTGGCAGTTCATCCTGAGAAAGATCAGGCAGTTCTACAGATATTTCATCTGCGCCGGCCTGCTCAAATTCATCGTCTTCTTCATGATCAGGGAGCGCCATACCCTGGCTGAGTCTTTGAGAGAGATCGTCCATGGCATACCGGTCTTCACGCTGACCTTTCTCGGGCTGAATGCCGACCGTAATGTCTTCTACACCAGGGGCATGTGGTACGTTTCCGCAATGATCCTCGCCCTGATCGTCCTGTATCCCTGCATGCTGTACCGTTTCTCCTTCAGCACCAGGTTGCTCTTTCCCGTCATCTCCGTCATCCTGCTCCGATATATGTACACCACTTACGGCACCATCGCCAGATATAATGTGGGGACCGGTTTCGCGGATGCCGGTGTGATCCGCGCCATCGCTGAGATTGCCGCAGGCGCCAGTCTTTTTGCCCTTTCAGAATGGTTCTCCGGGAAATACAGACACCTCCTGGAATCCCCCTCCCTTCTGATCAAGATCGGCCTTACTCTGGCCAAGCTGTTCTGCTTCGGCGTCGTGTTTGTATACGCCCGCGGTACCTTCCAGGGGGAGAAAATCCCGCGGAGCGACGATATCTATGTTTTCCTGGTGTGCCTGCTCGGCATCTTCCTCTGCTTTTCCCAGGTCGGCTTCTGTATCCCGGACGGCAAAGTTACCCGCTGGCTGGGAAAGGCTTCCACAGCCGTCTACTTCTTCCACGGAGTGCTCCAGGGCATTTTGGTCTCTATAGTGCCGACGAAGGGGGTTTCCCCGCAAAGGTTCGCGTTATATATCGCGGGGATTTTCATAATGTCGCTGGCGCTGCAGTGGGGAGTGGATTTGGTTCACAAAAAATGAGAATGGGGGACGGTCTTGGGAATCAGGGACGGTTCCTTTTCCCACTTTTTCGAAATCGAAAAAGTGGGAAAAGGAACCGTCCCTGATTCCCACTTTTTTCACAACCCCACTTTTACATAACAAAATGACAAGACCTGCAAGTATGCAGTCATGGAGAAATACCGCAACTTACGCTATGGTAACCATATAAAACCTTTACCAATCACGAGGTATTTCATATGGCTATCATCTACAATGAAAGCAAAAAAACCTTTTCTCTCCAGACCCTGAATACGACCTACCAGCTCAAGATCGGCAATCTGAACTACGTCAAGCACCTCTTTTACGGCCCCCGGATCAACGATGAGGACCTTATTTACCTGATCCGCCGGTATGACAGAGGGTTTTCCGGAAATCCCTACGATTCCCTCAAGGAGCGGACCTTCTCTCTGGATGCCCAGCCCCAGGAGTTCACGACCCAGCAGCAGGGCGACTTCCGGATCAATTCCATCGAAGTCCAGAACGCCGACGGGAGCTTTTCCTTCAACGGAAGATACGTTTCCCACAAGATCTACAGCGGAGCCTTCACGCTGAACGGCCTGCCGACGGCTTTCGCCACGGAAAATGACACCGTGGACACGCTGGAAGTGGTCATCGAGGACGCGGTCACCCATGTGGCCGTCACCCTCCTTTACTCGGTCTTCGAGGAGAAGGATATCATCATGCGCGCCGCCAGGGTCCATAACGGCGGCGAGGGGATGATCCGGCTCAAACGGATCATGTCCATGAATATGGATTACCTGAATGGACAGAACCTTGATCTCATTTCCCTGCCAGGCCGGTACGGGCAGGAGCGGCAGGTGGAGCGGCAGATGCTGACCCACCATGTCCACAAGATCCGCAGCGGACGCGGTATTTCCTCCCACCAGCAGAATCCCTTTATCGCTCTGGCGGAGCGGACCGCGACGGAAGAGTACGGCTCCTGCTACGGCTTCTCCCTCATGTATTCCGGCAGCTTCCTGGCGGAGGTGGAGCTGGACCAGTACGACCAGGCCAGGCTCGTCATGGGCATCAACGACAGGCTTTTCAGCTATCACCTGGAGGCGGGCGAAGATTTTGACACGCCGGCGGTCCTCATGACCTACACCCACAAGGGACTGGCCCGGATGAGCCACCGTTACCACGACTTCTTCCGCGACAATCTGAACAGGAGCAAGTTCGTGATGGACGTTCAGCGCCCGGTGCTCCTCAACACCTGGGAGGCGGCTTTCTTCGACTTCGACGACGTAAAGCTCCTCAAAATCGCCAAAGCCGCCAAGGACATGGGCGTCGAGATGATCGTCATGGATGACGGCTGGTTCGGCAAGCGCGACGACGACAACTCCGGCCTCGGCGACTGGTTCGTCAATGAAAATAAAATCAAGTGCGGTCTCCCCAGCCTCGTGGAACAGATCAACGCCCTGGGCATGAAGTTCGGTATCTGGTTCGAGCCGGAGATGGTCTCCGAGGACTCCGACCTCTTCCGGGCCCACCCCGACTGGGCCATGGAGATCCCGGGCAGGAGAGCGGTGCGGAGCCGCAACCAGCTGGCCCTGGACGTGAGCAGGAGAGAAGTTCAGGACTACCTGATCGAGAGCATCAACCGCATCCTGGACAGCGCCAATATTTACTACGTGAAGTGGGATATCAACCGCGCCATCACCGACCTCTGGTCCAACGACCTCCCGGGCGACCAGCAGGGCGAAGTGTCTCACCGCTACGTCCTCGGTCTCTACCGGGTCATGGACGGGATCATCAAGACCCACCCGGACATCATGTTCGAGGGCTGCGCGGGCGGCGGCGGACGGTTCGACCCGGCCATGTTGACCTATTTCGTCCAGTACTGGAGCTCGGACAACACGAGGCCGCTGGATAACCTGAAGCTCCATTACGGGTCTTCATTTGTCTATCCCATCAGCAGCATGGGCGCCCACGTCTCAACGGCCAGCCCCATGGTGCCCATCGAGACCAAAGCCGCCATCGCCATGTGCGGCACCTTCGGGTACGAGCTCGACGCGACCCACCTGAGCGAGGAGGCCGTAGCCAGATGCAAGGCCATGAGCGACCTCTACCACAAATATTATGATCTTAACTTCTTCGGCGACTACTACCGGCTGGCCAACCCCTTCGAGCCGGTCAACCTGGTCGCATGGGAGACCCGGGCCAAGGACATGCGGGAAGCCCTGGTGACGGTCGTGACCGTCAACCTGACCATGAACGGACCGCAGGAGTACATCAAGTGCAAAGGCCTGATCCCTGACCAGCGTTACCGTGTCGAGGGCGACGGGAATGTATTCTTTGCCTCGGGCATGGCCCTCATGCACGCCGGGATTCCGATCCCGAGGGAAGTGCCGGAGTTCACGGCCTTTATGTATCATCTGACGGCTGTGGAGTGAAATTAAAAACCCGGGAATTGAGACACAGGGACGGGCCCCTTTAAGCAAAATCAAAGATTTTGCGTAAAAAGGACCGTCCCTGTGTCTCAATTCCCACTTTTTTACACACCTTGTTTTTTTATCGGCCCAACCATGCTATAATAATTGTGTTTATTGTTTCCACCAATAAATAAAACATACTCTCGGAGGCGCCGCCCATGACCTGGACCGTGAAGACCATCGAAGAGACCGACTACGGCTGTGAAGAACGGCCGGAGGGCGAAAAGCTGAAGGTGCTGGTCACCCTTGTAAATGAGACCGGCGAGACACGCAGGATCCTGGCGGAAGACGAGGACCTGTACCGCCGCGGCATTGACGAAGGTTCTATCTGGCCGGATGAGTACGGCCGTACTGAGAACATAAGCATTTAACGACAGGAGGGAATTCCACCATGCAGACAATTAAGGATCTATTCTCCACTTATTATCAGGGAATCATTCTCCTGTGCGCGGCCCTGGTCGCGGAGCTGGTCATATGCAACGGCAGACGAAAGGCGGCTGTCAATAAGAAGGCTGCGCCCTCCGTCGTCTCGGAAATCATCTCCTCCGCCCTGATTCTTGCCGCCTACCTGCTGGCGGCTCTGGTCATCGGCGCTCTCTTTGAGAAGCCGACCTCTCTGGATGATTTCATTTACCTTGTGAAGACCATGATCGGGCTGGATCTCTCCAAGCTCTTCGTGCTGATCATCTTCGTGCCCCTGGTGGTCTGGTGCGCCAGACTCTTCAGCAATAAGTCCACCTCCGTCAGCCTGCCGCTGATCGTCGTGACCCTCGTCCTCCTCGCGGTGGGTCCCTTCCTGAAGGGCAAGACCACCTCGGACGAGATTCTGAAGGATACGGCCCTTGAGGGCTGCAGGGCGACATCTCTGCCGATGACGACCCGCTTCTTCGATGACGAGGACCTCTTCCGCAGGTTCGTCGTCGGCTACACGGAGGACGACAAGGACGTCAACATTTCCTCCTACCTGGAGAGGCCCGTCAATCCCAACGGCGGCTCCGAGGTCGCGGAGGCCGAGATCGGCGCGGACGGTGACCTGCTCTCCACAAATGAAGCCAAGTACTACCTCGAGGAGGTCTCCTCCGTCTACAAGAAGTCTCCGGAATCCCTGGAGGGCACCTATGACCTCGGCATGATGTGGTACTACAAGGGCTTCAAGGACAAGAAAGCCGGCTATTTCAACAGGGGGGCCGAGGCCTTCATGGGGATGGGCCAGACCCACGGCGCCATTATCTGCTACTACAATTCCATCAGATTAAAGCCGGACAAGGAAATCATCCTCAAGGTGAGCGACATCATTCTGGATGCCTCCAAGGACCAGCTCAAGCTCTGCCGGTACACCCTGGGCCGCCTCATGCTTCTCCTCCAGAACACCTACCCGGACGATTTCCCGGCCATGAAGCGCCTTCACGAGCTCTATCCCAAGAACTTCGGCATCCAGATCGTCTGGCTGACGAGACAGCTCGGCAAGTGGGAGTCCACTGAGGGCTGCGCCGACGTTCTGAGCTACTTCCTCTCCAATGAAAAGTTCGCCTCCTGTCCTAAGTTTCTGATTGCCCAGGCCTACATGACCATCCGGAGCGGAGAGTCCTACAACACCAAGACCCTCTTCAACCTCTACAGGAAGCACCCGGAATACTTTGAGCCCGAAGACCTGATCCACCTCTCCTGGATCTTCTACAACAACGGCAACAACGACCGCGCCTTTGACCTGGCCGCCGCCGGCTACGCCGCCACCTCCTCCCTGAAAATGAAGGCCGACAAGGCCGCCGCCCTCGGCACCTCCCTCCTCCTTCCGGCCGAGCTCAGCATCCTCATACCGGAGCATGACACCCTGGTGAGCCCTCTCAAGATGTACTCCATGATATCGGCAACCACGGGTGAGGGCGCCGTCTGGTTCTCTGAGCGTGTCGCGGGGAGAAATGAAGTCATTTCCCTCCTTCTGGCCGACAAGCTGGGCAAGCGGACAGCCATGAGCGACCTGGCTGAGAAAGGCATGGCCGTCTTTGCCGGCGAAAGGATCTCAGACCGGATTTTCGCCGCCCGGGTCAGCCAGCTGACCGGGGAAAATGAGGCTGCTCTGGACACCTGCGACGAGCTCCTCGGAGTGGATTCCCTCTCCACGGCCGACAAGAACAAGATCCGCCTCACCATGGCGGATGCCCTGCTGGAGCTTGCGAATTTCTCCGGCTATGACAAGCAGACCTGCTACGAGGAGGCCCTGGAGGCCGTTCTCGCTGTGCGAAAATCCGGCCAGCAGTACATCGAGTGCGTGAACCGGCTCAAAGAGATCTATGGGCTCCTCAAGGATACCTATCCGGAGGAGGCCGAGGAAATGAAGCGCCTGGCTGAGGCTTTTGCGTAAAATATGACAAGGACGGTCCGGAATAATCCGGAAGGAGAGAAGGTTCCTTTTCCGGTTCTCAAATAAAGAACGGGAAAGGGACCTTTCCTCTTTCCGGTTTTTCCCGCTCCGTGAGATAAGGATATGATGTATCATAATATAGAAGACATTAAGGCTCCCGAGCTGGACGTCTACGCCCGATTGAACGAGGCCCAGCTCCGCCATTATTACGAGCCCCATGGCGGGCTCTTCATCGCGGAAAGCCCCCTGGTGATTGGGCGGGCCCTGGACGCCGGGTACGAACCGGTGTCTGTGCTGGTGGACGGGCGAGCGCTGGACGCCGGGCCGACGGCCGAAACGCTCCGCCGCTGCGGCGATGTCCCCGTCTACACGGCTCCCTTACCCGTCCTTGAACAGATCGTGGGCTTCAAGCTCACGCGCGGCCTGCTCTGCGCCATGCGCCGGAGGGAGCTGCCGGATGCCGCGGACCTCTGCCGCGGCGCTTCCCGGATCGCGGTCCTGGAAAATGTGGTCAATCCCACCAACATCGGCGCCATTTTCCGCTCGGCGGCCGCCCTGGGGATGGATGCGGTCCTGCTCACATCCGGTTGCAGCGACCCGCTTTACCGACGGTCGGCCCGGGTCAGCATGGGAACAGTGTTCCAGATTCCCTGGACGAGGCTGCCGGAGGGGGACTGGATTCATTTTCTGAAGGAACAGGGGGTTGCGTTGGCAGCCATGGCCCTCACTGAGAAGACCATCGGCATCGACGCCCCGCGCCTGGCCGCTGAGGAGCGGCTGGGACTGGTCCTCGGGACGGAGGGCGAGGGGCTTTTGGCGGAAACAATAGAAAAATGCGATTATGTGGTGAAGATTCCCATGGCCCACGGCGTCGATTCCCTCAATGTGGCTGCCGCCAGCGCCGTGGCTTTCTGGGCCGTCGGCCGACGGCCGTGACCCCGCGCCATGAGAAGGAGGGTGATAGAATGAACAAGAAGACTTCCGGTATCAGACTGTGGCTCCTCATCTGGGGACTGGGCCTGGCCGCCCAGATCTGCTGGAATGTGGAGAACCAGTGGTTCAACACCTTCGTCTACGCTCGGATCGGCAAGGACCCGTCCATCATCACGGGCATGCTGATCTGCAGCGCGGCCGCCACCACCTTTTCGACCTTCTTTTTCGGGACCTGGTCGGACAGGCTCGGGAAGAGGAGGGTTTTCATTTCCCTGGGGTATATCCTGTGGGGCATTTTTACCATTCTCTTCGGGCTCACCCAGTTCATCTCCCGGGACCTCTACCTCCTGGCCGGAGTCAGCGTGGTCCTGGCGGACACGATCATGAGCTTTTTCGGCTCCATGGCCAACGACGCCGCCTACAATGCCTGGACAAATGACGTCATGACCGATGACAACCGCGGTCAGATCGGCGCCTCCCTGGCCACCCAGCCGGTCCTCGGCACCATTCTCGGCACGGTGGTGGGCGGTTTCCTGGTGGGCAGCGACAACAATTATATGCGGCTCTTCCTGGTCATCGGCATCGCGGTCATCATTTTCGGCGTCATCGCCATGTTCTGCATGGGCAGCGGGGATGACGCGGCGCCGTCTGTCCGCGGGACTTTCTGGCAGCAGTTCTTCAGCGTCTTCAACTTTAAGGCCCTCTTCGCCATGAAGGAGCTCTTTTTCCTCCACCTGACGGTGGCGGTCTTCTTCATCGGCTTCAACACCTACTTCGCCTATATGGGCAACTACCTGATC
>CAMONF010000114.1 GCA_946620335.1 uncultured Clostridia bacterium | reverse complement strand
GAGGAGGCCCTCAGGATCTGCGGCCTTTATCCCTTTCGAAACTGGCCGATCTCAGCCCTGTCCTACGGGCAGAAAAAGCGGGTCACCATAGCGTCCATCCTGGTCATGAATCCCAGGATTATTATCCTGGATGAGCCTACTGCCGGGCAGGACTACCGACACTATACGGAAATCATGGAGTTCCTGCGTGAGCTGAACCGCCAGGGCGTGACCATCATCATGATCACCCACGACATGCATCTCATGTTGGAATATACACCTCACGCGATCGTCCTCAGCGGTGGGAAAAAGCTGGATGACGGCAGCGCCGCTGATATTCTGACCAACGCCGCCATCGCGGAGGCGGCCAACCTCAAGCTTACCAGCCTGTATGACCTGGCCGTATTGGCCGGCATAGAGGACACCCGGGGATTTGTGCAGCACTTCATCGACTACGAGAGGACAACGCGCAGCCGGGCCGGGGAGGAGGCGGACCATGAAGCTTAAGCTTTTTGACTACGTGGAGAAGGACAACTTCGTCTATAACCTCTCCGGCCTGACCAAGCTTCTCTGTTTCCTTTTCCTCTCCTTTGCCGTCATGTTCACATACGATATACGAAGCGTGATCCTCATCATGGTGTTTTCATTTGTCATCCTGCGTGTGTCGGAGATCCGTTTCAGCCAGATTCGGCTCATGCTCTTTTACACCATGATTTTTCTGGTCCTCAATGCGGTCCTGACCTACCTCTTCAGCCCCAGCTACGGGGTGGAGGTGTACGGGACGAACCATGAGGTCCTCCGGTTCACGACAAGGTACACGGTGACCCAGGAACAGATTCTCTACCAGGCGACCAAGCTCCTCAAATACGCTTCGGTCATCCCGCTGGGCATGATTTTTCTCCTGACCACCAACCCCAGCGAGTTTGCCGCCTCCCTGAACGGGATTGGCGTCAGCTACAAGGCGGCATATGCCCTTGCCCTGACGCTCCGCTATTTTCCGGACGTCATCCGGGATTACAACGATATCGCCCTGGCCCAGCAGAGCCGCGGGCTGGACCTGTCCCGGAAGGAGAAGCTCCTGACCCGCGTGAAGAACGTCATGGGCATCTGTGTGCCGCTGATTTTCTCCACCATGGACAGGATCGATGTGATCAGCAATGCCATGGACCTGAGGGGGTTCGGCAAGCACAAAAAGCGGACCTGGTACGCGAAGAGACCTTTGAGGCGGGATGATTATGTGTCCATTGCTGTTTGCGGTGCCATCTTCGCGGCAGTGATCCTGATCGCCGTTTTCTGGAACCATGGGCGGTTCTGGAATCCTTTTGTATATGGATTGATTTGAGTGCGGCTTTGGCCGGGGACGACGGATGCCGGATGAAAGGAGACTGATCATGAGCAGAGCAGACAAACCGATTCTGGTCTTCCAGACAGACTTTACCTACGCGGAGGGCGCGGTCAGCTCCATGTACGGCGTGGTGAAGACTGTGGACAGAGAGCTGGAGATCTTTGACGGGACCCATGAGCTGCCGAAATTCGACACCTGGAGCGCCAGCTACCGGCTCTACCAGAGCCTGCAGTTCTGGCCCAAGGGAACCATCTATATCTCCGTCGTGGATCCGGGCGTCGGGACCAGCCGGCGGGCCTGTGTGGCCAGAACGACGGATGGTTACTACGTGGTGACGCCGGACAATGGTGCTCTCACCCATGTAAAGCACTACATAGGCATAGAGGAAGTGCGGGAGATCGACGAGACAGTCAACCGGTATCCCGCCACCAGGGGCGTAGCCGTATTCGGGGGCAGGGATGTCTTCGGATATACGGCGGCCAGGCTCGCCAGCGGAATTATTGACTTTGAGGGCGTCGGACCTGCCTATCCGGTGGAGGAAATCGTTGTCCACGATATCCCGGAGCCTTCGGCGGAGCCTGGGTGCGTTTCCGGAATTTTGGAGATCGACGATCCCAATTTCGGCAATGCCTGGACCAACATACCGACATCCCTCTTTGAGAAAGCAGGGTTTGCCTACGGGGACCGGGTCCATGTGCTGCTTAAGCACGGGGAGGAGACAGTCTTCGACGGGGATATGCAGTTCGACAGAAGCTTTGGGTTCGTCGCGGAGGGGGAGCCAATCCTCTACAACAACGAGCTGGAAAAGCTGGCGCTCGCCGTCTGCCAGGGGAGCTTTATCGAACGCTACGGCGCTGCGTTTGGGCCGGATTGGACCATTGGCATTCGGCGGGCGTGAGTTCTCTGAAAACGCGCGTAGCCGACGATGACTTGTTGCCATCCGGCGTGAGAGATTTTTCTGTAGGGTCATCGGCAGATTCCGGAGACCGGGGCGGCAAATAAAGGCACAGCGGCAAAGGCAGGCTGATTGCCTGCAGGCATGTGCAAAGGCAGACAGGCCGGCATGTTTTCATTTTCAAGCTTTCCGTGCTGAAGGAGAGGGGGCATTCCGCACGAAGCTATAGATGCCATATTGTTTTTTATGAGAGGTAGAGGTTATGAAGAAATTATTTGAGTTCAAGACAAGGAACATCGTGGCGACCGGTCTCGGCGCGGCCCTCTTTACCGTGCTTTTTATGTACGTGAAGATCCCGACCGGTATTCCGGAGACCCAGATCCAGACGGCCTATGGCGTCGGCACCTTCTTTGCCGCCATGTTCGGGCCCATCGCCGGCGCGTTGATCGCCTTCATCGGGCATGCCATTTCCGACTCTGTCCAGTACGGGTCAGCCTGGTGGAGTTGGGTCATCGCATCCGGTACCGCCTGCTTTATCGCCGGCCTTTGCTACCCGAAGATGCGTGTGGATGAGGGCGTGTTCACCAAGGCGGATATTCTTCGATTCAATATCTCCCAGGTCATCGGCAATGCGGTCGCATGGATCATTGTGGCTCCGATCCTGGACATTATTGTCTACAGCGAACCGGTCAACCTTGTCTTTACCCAGGGCATTGTGGCCTGCATTTCCAATGCGATTTCCGCGGGTGTGATCGGTAGCCTGCTCCTCTACCTCTACAGCAAGACTCGGACCGGAAAGGGCGCGCTGCGTGAGCAGTGAAGAAACGGTTCTGACAGGGACGAAGTTAAAATCAGGGCCGAACTTGGAGTCAGGGACGGTTCCTTTTCCAGTAAAACTGGAAAAGGAACCGTCCCTGACTCCAAGCTCGGCCCTGATTCCAGCTCCGTCCAGTTTTGTATCAAAATAATTACAATTCAGTCAAGATAGAGACAGATGTGCGGAAATGGGCATGGTATCATTTTACAAAGACCGGAAGGTTTCGCTTTTCAGAAAAACTAGATTTCTGTACATGAAACGAATCAGGAGGAGACGCCATGAACTATCATTTTCCACATCTGTGCTCGCCCATTACCTTAGGTCGCACCACATTCAGGAACCGCATGTTCTCTGCGCCCATGGGTGGTACGGACATTGCCAATGACGGCTGCATCGGGCCCAAGTCCACGGCTTTCTATGAGCTGAGGGGAAAGGGCGGCGCCGGTGCCGTCACCGTTTCAGAGTGCATGGTGCACCCGGCCACCGATGGGTCCCATGCTTACCATCTGGATGAGAGTATTCTCAATTCCCTGGCCTGCGCCACCTACACGGCGGATGCCATTCGCAGGCACGGCGCGATTCCTTCGCTGGAGCTGTCTCATTCCGGCATGTTCGCCGGGACCTATATGACTGACAAGAACAAGCAGAAGTCCATGCACCAGTGGGGACCTTCCGACACCGTCCGTCATGATGGTGTGCAAGTCAAGGCCCTGACAAAGGATATGATCGATGAGATTGTGCACGCCTACGCCCATGTGGCCGGTCTGGCCAAGCGCGCAGGCTTCGAGCTTCTCATGATTCACGGCGGACACGGCTGGCTGATCAACCAGTTCCTCTCCCCACTTTTTAACCATCGCACGGATGAGTGCGTCGGAAGCCTGGAGAACCGTTGCCGGCTGGCCATCGAGGTCCTGCAGGCGGTCCGG
>CAMONF010000113.1 GCA_946620335.1 uncultured Clostridia bacterium | reverse complement strand
GTGTCGGAGAAGGGAATGTGAGTAAATGGGATTCAGGTAGCGTTCTTTTTCCTGCTGTTCATAAAATGAAAAGTGGAAAAAGTAACCGTTCCTGATTCCCATTTTCCCCTTCCTCACTTCCAAAAAAAGTGGGAAAAGGAACCGTCCCTGATTCCCATTCCGTCCCACCCAAGGAGGCACCCAACATGGATCGTTTACGTTCATACCTCATAACAAGACTGGTCCTGGTCATGGCAGCCGTGGTCGCCTGCGAGCTCATCCTAGCAGGCCTCATCGGCCTGACCCTCATGCCCTTCATCCGCGGCCTTGCGGGCATGGCCTCCGGCGGCACGAGCCTCATGCTGGAGGACCTCCCCTGGCTCATCTGGGGCATCATTTCCGGCAACAGCGGCCTCGTCATGTCCGCCATCAGCAGTTCCTCCGTACTGCTCCTCTCCTTCCTGATCCTTCTCATCCTCCTGGCGCCGGTGGCGGCGGGTATCGTGATCTACGCCCACGTCGTCACCCGGCAGATCCAGCGAATCGAACGTGAACGGGACGCGGAGCGCAGGGCCTACGAGGAGAACCGCAACCTCATGCTCTCCAACTTCGCCCACGACCTCCGCACGCCCATCATGACGATCGGGGGCTACGCGGAGGCCCTGGCGGACGGCATGGTCACCGATCCCGCCCGGGAAAATGAATACCTGACCGCCATTTCCGCCAAATCAAAGCGCATGACCGAGCTCATCACCCTCCTCTTCGAGTACGTCCGCCTGGGCAGCGCCGGCTTCTCCCTCCACCGAGAAAAAATCGACCTCCACGCCTTCCTGGCGGAGATCGCCGCCGGCTGCTACGCGGACATCGAGGAGGCCGGCATGGCGCTGGATGCTGATATCCCGGAAGAGCCCTACCCCATCAGCGCAGACGCCGTCCACTTAAAGCGGGTCTTCGAGAACCTCCTGATCAACGCCGTCCGCCACAACCCGGCGGGGACCGAGATCCACATCCGGGTCCGGAAGCTGGCCGGCGTGGAGCTGGTGGCCGTGGCGGACACCGGCGTTCCCATCGAAAAGACCGAGCAGGAGCTCTTCGAGCCCTTCGTCATGGGCGACGACTCCCGGAGCGGCGGCCGCGGCAGCGGCTTGGGCCTCTCCGTGGTCAAGCAGATCGTCGACATGCACGGCTTCGAGATCCATCTGCAGCAGCCCTTTGGGGACTGCGCCAAAGCCTTTGTCGTCAAAATCCCCGCCGCCTCCGACTTGGACTGATTCTGAAGGCCGGCGCGGAAACAGCGGCCTCTCTGCCGGGCTGCGGGGAGCCGCGGCACAGACTTCTTCATCCACGACCGACAGACAAAAATGCCGGGCGGAGAAACAAGAAAAGCAATTTCTTCGTTTCTCCGCCCGGCTGTTTTCATTTTCAACACTTTTCAGAATGTAAAGTCTGAAATGTCCAGCCTGCCTTTTCCGGTGTAGCACAGATAAAGCGGATGTACGCCGGAGCAGGAGGCCAGGGAAGATGTGTACTCCTTCCAGTCTTTGGAGGGAGAGAGATGGATGGCTGCAAGGTCCCCGCCCTTGGGGTCGGTGCGGACATAGAGGGTGCCTTTTGCGGTGCCCCGCACCCGGACTGTGATCCGGGCTGCGCCGGTGAGGTCAAAGTACTTGAAGCCGGCGACGAGCCCGTCTTTCCCGTTGGCGATGTAGGACCTGGGCGGCTTACCGCCGCTCTCGGGAATATAGTCCGGCCCGTCCTGCGTGATGTAGGGATGACGGCCCATCATGGCCAGGGGATGGGAATAGGTTGGCGTCACCTTGCCGTAGAGGTTGCAGGCGATCCCGGCCGGATAAGTGCCCTGCGCCTTCAGAGGACCGCCGTTCAGACCGCAGGAGGTGAGTTCCACCTGGGGAATGCTGCCGTCGGGCAGGATCCTGACCTCCTCGGCACCGCCCTGGCGGGAGCAGATGCTGCGGTTGGTCTCACGGTGGTAAAAGATGTAATATTTGCCGTTTATGCACTCCAGTCCGCCGTGGTTGTTGCCGAAGCAATTGAGCGGCTTGCTGTCCTTTCCGGGGAACAGGTCGCAGTTGGAAATGACCACACCCCCATAGCGGAAGCCTCCGTCAGGCCGGTCGCTGACGGCGTAGCAGAGCTCATGATTGGTGAGGGAAGAGTAAACCAGATAGTAACGGCCGTTTATCTTTCGGATGGAGCTGGCCTCGAAGAACTCGTGTCCTTCAAAGCCCGTTCCCTCGGACTCTCCCAGAAGGGGCAGAAGCTTCTTCGGCTCGGTCTTCAAAGTCATCATATCGTCGCAAAGAGTCATGACGACAGAGGCCTTGGGTTCCTTGCCGATTTCCCGTTTCGTCCTGGGGCCGTTGCCGGAGTAGAGATAGATCTCCCCGTCGTCGTCAATGAATACGCCGGGATCAAAGGCAATCGTATCGCCTTTGCGCTCCCCGACGATTCCGCCCCTGCCATCCTTCACAAGTCCGTAAAATGAATACATGCCGGCAGGGGTGTCGCAGACAGCAACGCCGATGGACTTGATTTTGTCGTCCGGGCAATAGTAGAGGTAGTAGCGTCCATCCTTGCCCTGCACCACGTCCGGCGCCCAGAGCTCGTGCTTGCCGTCGGCCATGCGCGGATCCTGGGTCTTTGTGTAGATCACGCCTTCATAGCGCCAGTCCGCGAGGTCGGTGACGGGCGCGGACCAGCAGACGTAGTCGTTGGGGCAGAATTTTTTGCCGTCAAAGGCGTCATGGCTGCCGTAGAGATAGACGCGGTCCCCGAACACATGGGGCTCGCCGTCGGGAACATACTCCCAGAGGGGCAGATATGGGTTGAAGACCTGTTTCATGGGGTCACCTCTTCACTTCTGTAAATCATTGTCTGTGCTGCAGCGGCAGAACCGGCTCCGAAACACAGTCCGGCTTTGCAAGCCGGTCAGAACTTGCTCTGCCGCCCGGTGCGCCGGGTCTGGCGAAAGCTTTCGGGTTTTTCTACGCAAGCCTGATGGCATCCGCTCTGCCGCCCGGTGCGCCGGGTCTGGCGGCGCCTATTCCGCTTTCAGACTTCCACTCTTATCACTGTCTGCATTTCTCGCGGAGGACGGCGAGTTCGAGGACCCGGCGGGCGCAGGCCTGGAGCTCCGCCAGGGTCAGTTCCTTGCCCAGGGCGCCAATGACGTCGTCCACATCCTCCTGGGAGCCGGGCATGGTCAGGTCGTTGCCGGCCTTGACGCAGAGGGCCGCGCTGGAGGAGCCGTATTTAAAGCCTTCTTTCGCTTCGGTGGTGCCCCAGTCGGTCATGACGAGGCCCTTAAAGCCCCATTCAGAGCGCAGGATGTCCGTGAGCAGCTCCCTGTGGTTGGCGGCGTGGATGCCGTTGACCAGGTTGTAGGAGGTCATGAGGGAGAGGGGTGCGGAGGCCTTGACGGCGATCTCGAAGCCCTTGAGGTAGATTTCCCGGAGGGCGCGCTCGCTGCAGTGGGAATTGCAGTGGCTGCGGTTGTCCTCCTGGTTGTTGAGGGCGAAGTGCTTGATGGTGGTGCCGCGGCCCGGATGCTGCTGGACGCCCCGGGTGTCGGCTGCGGCGCAGACGCCGGAGAGCAGCGGGTCCTCGGAATAGTACTCAAAGTTCCGGCCGCAGAGGGGATTGCGGTGGATGTTCATGCCGGGGGCCAGCCAGAGGTCGACGCCCAGCTCTTCCATCTCGCCGCCCACGATATCCCCGGCCTCCTCGATGAGGGCCGGATCCCAGGTCTGGGCCAGCAGGGTGGCGATGGGGATCGCCGTGCAGTACTGGTAGTGGTCCACAGCGTTCTCAGGGCGCTGGGCGGCGGGCACGCCGAGCATATCGAAGAGGTTGCCGAAGGCGCTCTCTCCCAGCCCGGGGACGACATTGCCCTGCCCGTCGGTGACGAAGCTTCTGGACAGGCGAAGCCCGGCAGGGCCGTCGGCCAGGACCAGGTTGGTGATACCGTACTTGTCCGCCAGCTCGCTGGTGGTATCTCCGGCGGCGCCGGGGACCGAGTTGGAGGCCGCCCCCACCGTGGAGATCCCGCCGAAGCCGCCGCGGGAAGCGCCGATCACAAGGGCGGCAAGCTCGGGAATGCCGAGCTGGGCCGTCAGGTCATCCAGCGTGGCGTTTCCCTTCACCACGTCCTCGAGCGTGACGGGAGCCGTCTTGTCCGTCCGAAGCTCCGCGGGCGCGGCGCTGTAATCGGCCGTCCGGGTGGGAATAGTGGCGGAAATGACCTCCAGCTGCGGTGCCGCTGCCTTCTCGGCATTTTCGGAGGGATAGGTGTAGAACTTGTCCGGGTCCGCGTGGACGACGTTCAGGTCGCAGTCGGGGCGGACTTTATTTTCCAGCTGCTCGGTGATGAACGTCTCATCCAGCTCCAGCGCGGCCGCGATGTGGGTATTGCGGGAGTGGCTGCCGACGCGGATGTAATACGTTCCCTGCTCAAGGACGTAGGCCGCGCTCTCCTCGTCATAGGAGGCCAGGGAGCAGATGGGGAACTCCACTTCCACGGTCTCCTCCTCACCGGGAGCGAGCTCGCCTGTCCTGGCAAAGCCGGCCAGGACCTGGTAGGGCTTGTCCAGCTTGCCCTGCGGCTGGGACACATAGGCCTGTACGGTCTCCCGGCCCGTGTACTCGGTGCCGGCGTTCCTCACAAGGACACTCACGCGGATGGAGTCACCGCAGATCTGGGTCCTTTTAACGGTCATCGTGAAGTCCGTATAGGACTTTCCGTAGCCGAAGGGGTAGGCGGGACGGATATTGAAGCTGTCGAACCAGCGGTAACCCACATAGATGCCCTCGCGGTAGTAAGAGTCGTCCAGGTCGCTGCTGAGATAGCTGAAGCTGTCGGCGAAGGGGTAGTCGGAGTAATCCTCCGCCCAGGTGGCGGTCAGGCGCCCGCCGGGGGCGATCCTGCCGGTGAGGACATCCGCCAGAGAATGGCCGCCGGCGCAGCCCGGCTGGCTCATGAGGAGGACCGCGTCGATGCCCTGGCGGGTCCGGAGGAATTTGGTGTCGATGACGCCGCCCACGTTGAGAATGACGACCGTGTGCTCGTACCAGGCGGTCAGGGTCTTCAGGTTCTCGATCTCCCGCTCCGACAGCTCATAGTCGCCGGGGGTCTCTTTTCTGTCAGCCCCTTCGCCGGATGTGCGGGCGATCACGTAGAGGGCCAGGCTCCGATCGGTCCCCTGGATATCTTCCGGTGAGATCTCCGGCACATCGGGATCGCGGTAGGGGTTCTCCAGCGCCCAGTTGACGCCGGCCCAGCCCTGTTCCTTCAGGATGGCCTGGAATTCAGCCATGTACTGTGCGCCGTATTCCGTGCAGGCCGCATCGAAGCGGTCCAGCCAGTTCTTCGTGGCAATCTGAAAGCCCGCGCTCTCGAGGCCCTGCTCAATGTTGACGACTGTCCGGGAGTTGACGTCACCGGAGCCGGTGCCGCCCTTGACCATGCGGCGCACACCGTTTCCAAAAACGGCCAGGGATCTCCCGTCGGCCTTCAGGGGAAGGACGCCTTTGTTCTCCAGAAGGACCATGCCTTCCGCGGCGATCCTGCGGACTCTCTCTGTGTTCTTCATTTCCCGGCTCGTGATCTCCGGGCTTGTGGGGGCAAATATCCTGGTCATAAAAACAGCTCCTCCGTTCCAATAAAACTGCGCTGCCGCGTATCTCAACCTGCAGTTTAATTGTAACGGAAGAGCTGTCCGTCAATCTATAAGCGGTGTGCCAATTGTGTCAACGATGTACCAATCTCAGTGATGTTCCCTGCGGTAGGCGTTGGGCGTCATCCCGTACCAGGTCTGGAAGCAGGAGCCGAAATAGCTCTGGGAGGAGAAGCCGAAATACTGGGCAATCATGGAGATGGAGTAGTCGGAGTACTGGAGCATCTGGGCGGCGTGGCGGCATTTCTCCTTCTGTATGTACTGCTGGATGGTGATCCCCTCCGCCTGGCTGAAGAGCCGGGAGAGGTAGGTCCGGCTCAGCCCCAGGGCCGGGGCAATGTCGCTGACCTGAAGATTCTTGCGCAGGTTCTTCTCGATGTATTCCTTGCAGGCGTCCACATAGGAGACAGAGCTCTTCTCCTCCCTCGCGCGCCTGACCAGCTCGGTAAATTCGAACATGGCGTTGTAGGACAGGGACAGGAAGGGCTCCCCGCGGAGCACGGCTCTGGCCAGCCTCTTCAGATACACATCCCCCAGCTCGTGCGCGGTCTCTGTCGGCGCGCCGCCCGCGACGGCGGCCCTGGTCATCAGCGCGATGATGGAGACGGCAAGGTATTCATTTTCCTTGTTCTTCTCATCGGAGAAGGACCCGATCTCCCCGTAATCCGGCGTCGAGCCGAAAAGCAGGGCCTTGAGCTCGGCAGCGTCTCCTTTCTGGACCGCCCTGAGCAGCTTGTTCTCATATTCGATTCCCGACGTATGCTCCCGGTCGCTTTCAGACTGCTCCAGCTGATATTCCTCCAGTTCCCCGCTGCGCTGCCAGGTGTCCAGGATATCCGCATTGACCGATATTTCCTCCCGGGAGACCGTCGTGCCGCTGAAGTGGAGAAAAATGAGATCCATATACCGAATCAATACGCCCATATCCACTCTCGTCATGGGAACGGCAGCCTTCAGGCCGTGGCTTTGGGCGTAGATCTCCCCGAAATCTCCGTCGACTGCCCATATGGCGGCCGGACCGATTGCCAGCGAATAGGAGCCGAGGGGCATGACGCCGTAAACCACCTGGTCTGCTTCGAAATAGATGCTGGGGCGGCCTCTGCGGCAGTATTCCTCCACGGCGGTGCGCAGTGGCTCGTGCGAAAAGCAAGGATGCGCCCCGTCCGCGCTGCTCGTCCAGGAGGAACCAGCGAGCGGCTTGCCGGTGAGCCATACCGCGACTGAGATGCCTGACAGTTCGCTGACGATGCGAAGATATTCGAGCTTGTTTTTCCCTTCCTCCGAAAAGCTGTCGTACAGAGAAGCCATTTTTTCGTCCCCTTCCGGTCTTTGTTACATAAATGATACCATATCGGGGGCCGAAAAGACAGCGCCTTTGTCCTCCTGTTCTCTGACCTGCCGAAGCCGTCGCATTTTCGCACATGCGTGAGGGAAGAAAAAGCCTTGCCACGAAAAACGCGCCCCACAGGAGGTGAGGCGCATTCCATTCCTTACAGCTGTGATCAGTCGACCTCTTTCTTGGTCTGGTGCGTGGTGATGAACTGCTGGATATCCTGGCGCATGGACTGATTGATCGGGTAGGTCCGGATGATGAGGATGCCGATGACCGCGAGGATGGCGGGGACAAGGCCGATGATGACGATCATCCAGGTCAGCATGGTGGGCATCTTGGCCAGGTCGCCGGCATAGTTTCCGGTGACGGAGTCGACCTGGTAGCCGATGGCAATCAGGACGCCGCCGACGATGGCGGAGGACACGGCGCTCTGGGCCTTCTCCAGGAACTTTTCCAGAACACCGGTCAGGGCGGAGCGGTCCTTGCCGGTCTTATAGATGGTGTAGTCCATGATTTCCATGCTCAGGTTGGAGCCGGGGACGAAGTCAATACCCACAGCGAAGGCCATCAAGAACATGGGGATGAAGAAGAACACCGGGCTGCGGCCCAGAAGGCCCAGGATCTGCATGATGAACATAAGGAGACCGGAGACACCCTGCAGGCCCAGGTCGAAGATGTGCATTTTCAGGAAGTTGCCCTTGAAGGCCTTGAGGACAGGGGTAGCGGCGATGGTGCCCAGAATAAGCGGGAACATCATCATGAGGGAGACGACCATGGACAGGGTGGCGTAATACTCCATGTTCACCTCGCCGGTCGTGAGGTCAGCCGCGTAGGCGTACTTTACGTAGTACATGGGAGCCGCGAAGAGGAATGTCCAGATGAAGCCGGTGAAGAGGTTCTTGAAGAAGTTGAGCATCATGGGCTTGTTGGTCCGCATGAGCTCAAAGAAGTCGGAGAATTTGACCTTGTCCTCGGGATCCTGCTCCACGACATGCTTCTCCTTGACCAGGAACCAGCCGATGATGGAGATGACAAATGAAACCAGCATGACCACGATGGCGAGGATCATATAAGCGGTCTTATAGCTGCCGGTGACAGCCTGGATGGAGACGGCGATGGCAGCCATGGCCGAGCCGAAGATACCCAGGATCATGACCCAGAGACGCGGGCCGATCAGAAGCTTGGAGCGCTCACCCGGATCATTGGTCATGGTCCTGAAGAGCAGGTTCTGGTTGTAGAAGGAC
>CAMONF010000112.1 GCA_946620335.1 uncultured Clostridia bacterium | reverse complement strand
GGCTTATTTGATAAACCCAACCTGCGCGCTGATCTTCTCGATCTGCTCGTCTTTCCTCTTATTGTATTCGACCTTCTTCTCCTCGAAGTAATTGCGTCCATAGCTGTCGATGGATACGATCAGAGGACCGAATTCCTTCACGCGGCAGTTCCACAGCGTTTCCGGCATACCCAGGTCACGCCACTCGGCGCGCTCGATCTCCTCGACCGCCACAGCGGCGACGACAGCGTTGCCGGCCGGGATGACTACGTGGATGCAGCCGAAATCCTTGCAGGCAGCGGCGGTCTGTTCCTTCATGCCGCCCTTGCCTACGATGACGCGGACGCCGGTCTTCTTCACGAACTCGTACTCGAACTTCTCCATGCGCATGGAGGTGGTCGGTCCTACGGAGACCATCTCGAACTTGTCATTTTCCAGCGGGCGGATGATGGGGCCGGCGTGGAGGATGGCGTTGTTGCGGACGTCCACGGGAATCTCTCTGCCTTCCTCGACGACGCGGCGGTGGGCCACGTCGCGACAGGTGGTCAGGCTGCCGCTGAGATAAAGGATGTCGCCGATCTTGATGTCGGCCAGGTCTTCAGCGGAAATAGGTGTTACCAGGATCTTCTTGCCGTCTCTATATTCTACCATTATAATTCCACCCCCGAATGTGTTGTGATCGTGTAGCCAAGGTCTTTGTCAAAAACGATATGGCCGCGTCTGTGGCTCCAGCAGCCTACGTTCACCGCTACGCCGATGGCGGAGGGATGACGGGCTGTATTTTCAATGTTGACGCCCATGACGGAGTAGTGGCCGCCCATGCCCTGGGGGCCGAGGCCGATGGCGTTGATGCCGTCCTCAAGGAGCTTCTCCATCTTGGCTGCCCGCTCATTTTCATTGTGGGAGCCGATGGGTCTCATGAGGGCTTTCTTGGAAAGAAGGGCCGCCGTCTCGACGGAAGTGGCGACGCCGACGCCGACGAGAAGGGGAGGACACGCGTTCAGGCCATAGCTGGTCATGCGGTCCAGGACGAACTTGGTGACGCCTTCGTAGCCTTCACCGGGCATGAGGACGGTGGCGTTGCCGGGCAGGGTGCAGCCGCCGCCTGCCATGTAGGTGTAGATTTCGCACTTGTCAGAATTGGGGACGATGTCCCAGAAGACGGTCGGGGTACCCTTGCCGACGTTCCTGCCGGTGTTGTACTCATCGAAGGTCTCGACGGAGTTGTGGCGGAGCGGGGTCTCAAAGGTGGCCTTCACGACGGCTTCCTTGAGCAGTACCTCCAGGTCGTCGATCAGGGGGAACTTGGTGCCGCACTTTACCCAGAACTGGAGGACGCCGGTGTCCTGGCAGGAGGGGCGGTTCAGCTTCACGGCCAGTTCCTGGTTGCGGAACATGGTGTCATAGATGACCTTGGCCATGGGGCTGTCTTCCTTGCTTCTGAGTTCGGTGAGTTTGTCGATGACGTCGTCGGGCAGCTTTTTGGCTGTGTGACCGATGAACTTTGCCATCATTTCGGTCATCCTTGTGACCTGTTCTTCATGAGTCATAATAGTAGTGCCTCCTTTTTGAGAGTTTTGTATTTATTTGTCAGAAAATGAACACCGTCCCTCTTTCACGCCTCAGGGATAGAAGGGGAAGAGGATGGGCAGCAGGACCATGCAGATCACGAAGGAAATGAGAATCAGCGGCAGGCCTGCCTTGACGTAATCCTTGAATTTGTAGCCGCCCAGGCCGACGACCATGGTGTTGGCCGGCATGCCGATGGGGGTGGCGTAGGCGCAGGAGCAGGCGATGACGGTCGCGATGATCATGGAGCGGGGATCGGCGCCGAGGCTCTGGGCCAGGGATGTGGCGATGGGGACCATGAGGGCTGTGGTGGCCGTGTTGGACATGAAGTTGGTCAGGGCGCAGCCGACGATGAAGATGACCAGAAGCAGGATGATGGGGTTGGGGTTGGATCCCAGGGCTCCCACGATGGTGTCGGCGATCAAAGTGCCGGCGCCGGTGGACTCAAGGGCGCTGGCCAGGGCCAGGGAACCGCCGAAGAGGAGGACGACCTTGAGGTCGATGGATTTCAGGGCTTCCTTCTCGGAGACGACGCCGGTCAGGACCAGGATGCAGGCCGCGATGCAGGCGGTGACCTGGAGCTTGATGCCAATCTGGTCTTCGAAGATCATGGCCAGGATACATACGATGAGGATGATGAGGGAGGTCAGCTGCTTCCACTTGGGGATGTCATCGAAGCTCTTCTGGGCTTCCACCTGGCTGAACTCGCGGCCCGCGCCGTCCGGCAGGAGCTTGTGGCCGATGAAGGCGTAGAAGATGATGCCTGCCAGGAGCATGGGAACGCCGACCGGGGCGTACATGAAGAAGCTGGTGGACTCGCCGAGCTCCTGGAGGGCGTTGACACCCATGAGGTTGCCCGGGGCGCCGATGATGGAGAGGTTGCCGCCGAGGGCCGCTGCGAAGACCAGGGGCATGAGCAGGCGGCTTCTGGAGTAACCGGACTCATCCGCGATGCCGCAGACGACCGGGATCAGGACCGCGGCCGTGCCGGTGTTGGAAAGGAAACCGGACATGACGCCGACGATGACCATGATGGCGATGATGAGCATCCGCTCGCTCTTGGCGAATTTGGTGACGATACCGCCGATCCTGTTGGCCATGCCTGTCTCAAAGAGGGCCTGGCCGACGACGAACATGCCGACACAGAGGATGACGTTGCTGTTGACGTAGCCGGCGAAGGTGGTCTTGACATCCAGGACGCCGGTGAGGTTGAGGCCGAGGGCTACGATGGTGGCGGTCAGCCCGAGGGGAATCTTTTCGAGTACGAAGCTTACGATGGCGAATGCCAGGAAAATAAGGGTAATTGTGGTTGGTGACACTGTTCTCTCCTCCGCTATTATACCTTGTTTGCTTCGCATCGGCCAATGCTTTGTGCAGTTCTTTCTGCTGAATCCAGAATACCATAGGAGGGGGACATTATCAAATTAATGAAATTTTGATATTCATAAAAATAATTTATGACTCTCTTCCGAAAAACGGCAGTCTGTGGTATGCTTTTCATACAAGTGAAATGCCACATTCTGCCGGATAAAAACGTTGATCTGCAGCCGGTGCAATGTCTGCACGCAGAGCTGACTGCAGTTTCTGCAGGGCCAATGCCTGGCTGCAGCTTCTGCCGGCATAGGCGTTGACTGCAGCTCCTGCCGGCATAGGCGCTGGCTGCAGCGCCTGCCGTCGTATGCCCTGACTATGTCTGCAGACCTCATTCTGTGAAAGGAGACTGACCTCTATGACCCTGGCCCAGCTTCGCTACTTCTGCACCGCGGCCCGTCTTCACAG
>CAMONF010000111.1 GCA_946620335.1 uncultured Clostridia bacterium | reverse complement strand
GTATCCCTCCGTCAACATTCTCCTGACCGGCCACGAGGATTTCACCTATGCCCGGGAGGCAATCCGGCTGCAGTGCTTCCGCTATGTGGTCAAGCCCATAGATATGGAGGAGCTGGCCGACACGGTCAGGGCAGCCATGAGGGAAGTGCCGGAGGAGGAGAACGGTGCGGACGAGATCAGCCGGGTGCTGCGGGAGCTGGCATTTTTCCGCTCTCTTTTCACCGGCGAGATCCGGCCGGACGACTCTTCCATAGCGGAGGGGATGGCCAGGCTGGGAATCGACGAGGAGCTGCTGGAGCACAATTTTTATTTTGTGCTGCTCAAGATCGGCTTCCGCAGGGGAACCATCGTTGACGTGGCCATGATCCCCTTCAAATATGAGGACCTGGAGAAGGCGGTCCGGGAGAGCTTCCATCCGGTGCCCTGCCGCCTGGTCGGCATGGGGCGGGATACCTATGTTCTGGTCTTCGACGCCGCGGACACGGCCGCCATCACCAGGGAGGCCTTCCTGGATGCTGAAGAGCGGGTGGTGACGGACCTGGACAGGCAGTACCCTGACTTCAGGTTCGTGCTCTATCCGTCCCCGATGATGCCGATCGCCAGCGCCTGTTACGTCTACGAAATGCTCCAGCATTACGCGGCCAGCATTCTGACGACCGACTCCAATGTCATCCATCTCAGCGACCAGGAGCTCATTCCCGTGAAGAAGATGACGGAGGAGCTGCCGACGGAGAAGTGGGGCAGCTGGCTCATCCAGGGCAGGACCGAGGACATCATGCGGGAGCTCCACCACATTCTCTACAGAAATGAACGCATTTTCTCGGTCAAGCGGCTGACCTACATGTACTACCAGATCCTCCAGCTGGTCTTCAAGGCCATGACGGAGCAGAAGATGGAGATGGGGGAGGCCATGGCCGGCATCACGGCCCACGCCGATATCGCCCAGACAACGTCCTCGGTAGAACATTTTGAGCACTGGGTCGAGAGACTCCTCCGGAATGCCAGCGAGCTCATCCGCAATGCTTCCGACAGCTCTTCCATGCTTGCGACGGTCAAGAAATATATCGGCGAGCACCTGTCAGACCCGGATCTGGGACGGACCAGCATAGCTGCCAACGTCCACGTGACGCCGGACTATCTGTCCTACCTCTTCCACAAGGAGGCCGGCCAGGTCCTCTCCTCCTACATCAGCGAGGCCAGGATCGAGGAGGCCAAGCGGCTCCTCCGCTCCACCGAGCAGCCCCTCCACGCCGTCGCCGTGGCGGTCGGCTTTGCCAACGACACCTATTTCCACAAGCAGTTCAAGAAGCTGACCGGCCAGACGCCGGCGGCCTACCGGACTTCCCACAGGAACTGACGCCGGATCTGACCGGTGAGGCGTCAGATGTTGCAAAAATACCATAGGCGGCTATTGGGATTTGTGGTATGATGAGGACGGCAGTCAGAGATGGCCGCCGCCTTCTGCCCCATCTGTTATGCGGCAGACAGAGCATTTTCGAAAGGAGGTGGTTTTATGAAGTCTGGTATAAAGACATCCCAGGACGCGGACGGACACCCGCGAAGTTGGTCCATAAAACTACACATGGAGGAAATGCTATGGAAGAAAGGAAAGATTTTACAAAAATCCTGTTGGATTTCATGGTAAGCCGCCGGTTCGCGGAACTTCGCGAGATGGTTGAGGAAATGCAGCCCGCTGACCTGGCCGCCGCCATCGAGGAGATGGATGACGAGGACAAGCTCAAGATTTTCCGCATCCTTAAAAAGGATATGGCGGCCGACGTCTTCCCCTTCCTGGAGGACGATACCCAGCAGTTCATCATTATGTCCCTGTCCACCAAGGAAGCCGGCGCCATCATCGACAACCTCTACTCCGACGACGCGGCGGACCTGCTGGACGAGATGCCCGCCAACATCGTAAAAAAGCTCCTGGCCAACGCCAGCCCCGATACCCGCAAGGATATCAACCAGCTGCTCCAGTATCCGGACGACTCCGCCGGTTCGGTCATGACCGTGGAGTATATCGACTTCAAGGCCGACATGACCGTCGACCAGGCCATCGAGCGGATCCGCAGGCTGGGACTCGACTCCGAGACGGCCAACGTCTGCTACGTCCTGGACAGGACCAGGAAGCTTCTCGGCACGGTGACCCTCCGGTACCTGCTGATCCAGCCGGGGGACGCCCTGATCGGCGACATCATGGACGACCACGTCATCAGCGTCAACACCAGGGACGACCAGGAAGAGGCCGCCCACATGTTCTCCAAATACGACTTCATCGCCATGCCCGTCGTGGACAATGAGAACCGCATGGTCGGTATCATCACCATCGACGACGTGGTCGACATCCTGGAAGAGGAGGCCACGGAGGATATCGAAAAGATGGCCGCCATCATCCCCTCGGAGAAGCCCTACATCCGTACCGGCATCTTCGAGACCTACAAGAAGAGAATGCCCTGGCTGATCTTCCTCATGCTCTCGGCCACCTTTACCGGCTCCATCATCACCCGGTTCGAGAGCGCCCTGTCCGCCTACGTCGTCCTGACGGCCTACATTCCAATGCTGATGGATACCGGCGGTAATGCCGGCTCCCAGGCCAGCGTCTCCGTCATCCGCGGACTCTCCCTGGACGAGATCCACATCAAGAACCTGCCTTCCGTGGTCTGGAAGGAGATCCGGGTCGCCTGCCTCTGCGGCATCACCCTGGCGGCGGCCAATTTCGTAAAGCTTATGCTCCTCGACCGGGTGGAGATGCGGGTGGCCGCCGTTGTCTGCATCACCCTGGTCCTGGTGGTCTTCATTGCCAAGAGTATCGGCTCGACGCTCCCCATGGTGGCGGAAGCCATCGGCTTTGACCCCGCGGTCATGGCCTCGCCTCTCATCACCACCATCGTGGACGCCGTCTCCCTTCTCGTCTACTTCGCGCTGGCGACCAAGCTTCTTCATCTGGCAGTCTAGGGGCCTGCGAATATAGGCTTCAGGGACGAAACTGAAATCAGGGACGGTCCCTTTTCCAGTTTACTGGAAAAGGGACCGTCCCTGATTTCAGTTTCGTCCCTGATT
>CAMONF010000110.1 GCA_946620335.1 uncultured Clostridia bacterium | reverse complement strand
AGCTTTGTTCCGCTTGAACTCTTCTGCGAAGCCTTTGAAGAATTTCATGCTACATTTCCCCCTTTTGAGATATTGTTGACTCCGGCCTACCAGCCGGAATCCAGCTAGATTTATTTTAGCAGTGACGGTTAACCCACTCAATTGTGAACAAAGTCTGAACACGTCAATTTTTTTCGCCCTGGGGGTGAAAAATCTTTGATTGGATCCATACAAAGGGCGGCCGCCCTTACTCGGTGATATTGCACAAAATAAAGGCATGATTTCCTCTCATTGTGCAAGAATTTGTTCCAACCTTTCGGGGCGGCCGCCTCACGCGATGCCGCTTATTAGTCGATATGTCATTTTGAATATACGGATGATTATGTCAAAAAAATGAACACCGTCACCCGTTCACCAGCTTCTCAAGCTCGTCAGGCATCAGGGCCTTGATCCGCACCACCGCAACCGTTCCGTGCGGGGAGGCGGGATGATATGTGATTCCGTATTGCTCGCCGTAGCAAAGCTGAAGCCTGAAATTGGTGTTGGCGATTCCGTAGCCATGCCCTTTCGCACCGGGATTATAGACGGTGATGGCGGCCGCCTTCTCCTCGCTCATGCCCGGGCCGTCGTCCGTCACACTGATCAGAATATCGTCTTTGACTCTGGAGACGCCGATGTAAATGCTGGTCCGGTCTATCTCCGGATGCTCCGCCATGCCGTGGACGATGGAATTCTCCACCAATGGCTGGAGGATGGCATTGAGGCAGGCATAGCCTCTCAGCTCCTCCGGAAGATCGTATTTGAATTCTATGGCATTGTCATAGTGGACGTTCTCAATCCGGATGAAGGCCTCCACGTGCCGTATCTCGTCAGCGATGGAAATGACTGAATTTCCCCTGTTAAGGGTAAGTCGGTAGTAGAGTCCCAGGTCCCGGGCGATCCTGGCCACATCCTCCGCGCCGTGGTCCATGGCGCCCCAGTTGATGATGTCCAGGGTATTATAGAGAAAATGGGGATTGATCTGGGCCTGCAAAGCCCGCATTTCCGCCCTGGTGATGCTGCGGCCCAGCTCATACTCTTCCTTGAGCAGCCGCCTGACTTCTTCGATCATGTAATCGAAGTTGCGGTACAGCTCGTCCAGCTCGTCGCCGCGGCCTTCTCCGTAGGCCTCCTCCCCCATCCGGGCATTGACCTGCCCCTCCTGGACATTCTGCATCCGGCTGTTCAAAAGATCGATCCTGCCCGCGTAATAGCGGGACAGCGCAGAGGATACAGCAGATACTGTCAGGATGATGCCCACCAGCGCCATGGCGATCATGAAGAAAATGAACTCCATCTGCGCATTGAAGGAAGATTCGGGAATGAAGGAGACGAGCCGCCAGTTGTTCAGCTCCAGAGCCGAACCCACCACGAGATATCTCACCCCGTAAAGATCCACTGTTTCCCAGTTGCCGGTATCCAGAGCCTTCACGATATCCGGAAGGAGGGGACTGTATCTTTCCTCGTCGCTGGTGCAAATCACCGTGTCATTCTGATCCACCAGAAGGATGAGAGAGCCGCCGAGAGGAGTGGTATTCTCCATGGCCCGGGTCAGCTGCTCCTTCTCTATCTCCACCTTGATAATGTATTCATTTCTCACACCGTCCTCGTTGACGATGACGAGGGGGGACAGGCGGCAGAAGTAGGTCACGTTCCTGCGGACGTTGCCCAGATTGACCTGCTCCTCGATGAACCTGTAGCAGGCACCCCGCTCCTCCATTTCCCGGACAATATCGTCGTAATCAGTCCTGTTCTCCAGCTGGGAGAGAGGATAGAAATTCATCATATTGTTTGTGTAGGCGATATGGTCCGGCAAATAGAGGCCGATGCGGAGCCCCATATTTTCGATCTCGAGCTCCGAGATCAGCTCCGACATAGCTATAAATTCACCGTAACTCTCCCGCCCTGACTTGGCGGAACCGAAATCGGATGCCTCCAGAACATCGTGAAGAACCGAGCTCCGGCTCACCTGTTCGGAGATGAAGGTCATGCTGTTCAGATAGCTTTCGATCAGCCGGCAGGTCTGGAGGTTGTCCTGCCCTGCGTTGGTCATGAGACGGTTTTTGTAGCTGCTCTGAAATATGAAGAAGGTCAGGACGAGCATGACGACCGTCACCGCGAAAGTGGGCAGGGAAAAGGAAATCCACATCTTCCGACGCATGTTCAGCCGGTCAAAAAAGCGGAGGAACCGGCTCTTTTTCAGTGGAGTCATAGGCGTCACCTCCCTGTTCACTGCTGCCTGCCGTTCTTCAAAGCTTCCCTGTATTCGGCGGGGGAGACTCCCTTCTGCTTTTTAAAGACGCGGGAAAAATACTTTCTGTCATTATATCCGCACAGGCCTGCTATGTCGTTGAACCGCACGGACGGGTCCTCGAGCAGCGTCACAGCACGTTTGATCCGGGCAGTGGAGATATACTGGACGAGGGTCGTGTCCATCTTGTTCTTAAAGAGTGTGCTGAGGTAAGCCGGGGAAAGGCCGACATACTCGGCGATCTCCCCTACTGACAGAGATGCGTTGCCCATATTTTCCTCGATATAGAGGCAGACCCGGGTGATCACACTGCTCTCCCCCGTACCGGCGCCGATCCACAGAGTCCTCTCAATATGGCCGACCACATAATCGCGGAGCTCATCCAGGGTATAGTAGCCCTGGGGGAAGGAATCCTCCTGGACACTCAGACCTTCGGGATCCAGCATGGAGACGATCCGGTTCATGGTATAGAAGAGGTTCTGGACGTCAAAGTTGATGACAGCCTCCTCATCGGTCAGGGTCCTGTACCACTCGTCGACAAAGGCGACCGCGTTTTCGCCGTCCCTGTGCTGGAGGAAGAAATACAGCCTCCGCTCCTCATCGGCCGAGATTCGCCCATGCCACTCCGTGTAGGACTGGCGGTAGCTGGCGGAGCTGTTCCAGCCCTTGAAGGCCAGGGTCTGAACGGTATTCTTGGCGTCGTTATAGGACTGGACGGTATCCTCCCGGTTCCTGACGTTCCGGCCGCTGGTGACGAACCAGTCTTCGTCCGGGTCCCGCAGCGAGAGCACCGTGTTCCGCACCCGCTCCTCGGCGGACTCTGTCCAGGTCCTGGTCCTGGAAACCAGGATGGCGCTGTAGTTGTCATTTCTCCTGTCGCCCAGGGCCTCATAGTACTTGGACAGGGGCGGATTCAGCTTCTCGGCCACCTTGGCAGCCAGCTTGTGAATGTCCAGGACCGGATCCCGGGAGAAAATGACCAGGATGATGGAGTTCCTGTCCTCCCGCCCCTTGTAGGAGGGGGCATCCGCCGAGTACAGCATCGAGTGGAGGTTGGTCTCACGCCACCCCTTGATCATTCTGTGCCGCGATACAGCCTTGACGAGGGCACCCTGCAGGACAGACAGGTCGATGGGCTTCTCGATATAGGCTATGACGCCAAGGTCGATGGCCGCCGTCAGATACTCCTTGTCCGAATACCCGCTTATAAAAATGAAAACCGTCTCCGGATTCTTCTGTCCCATCTCCCGGCAGAGGTCGACGCCGTCCATGCCCGGCAGCCGTATGTCAGAAATCACGATGTCCGGCGCATAGGTATCCCGAAGAGCAAGGGCCTCCTCAGAGTTGGCCGCCGCCTTCACCTCGTCGATGCCCAGCTCCTGCCATTTGACATGGCGGATGATTCCCCTGCGGATGGGGGCATCATCTTCTACAAGTAATGCTTTAATCATTGCTTTCCTGCTCCTTGCCGGTAGTCGCGGCATCCGTTTCAGCGTCTGTGCCGGCGCCGCTCTCATCGGTCATCTCACTGGCCGGGTGGAGGCTTACGACCTGGTCGACGGCTGAGACCGCCTCCTTGAGGGCATCCAGTCTCTCAAAATAGAGAGAAATATCAAGATCAGAAAGGATGCTGTCAGGATCCAGACCATATGCAGCCGCTGCCGCCTCGAGATGGTCGGTAAAGTT